>CAZHLV010000116.1:0-36408 GCA_964533415.1 uncultured Hyphomicrobiales bacterium | reverse complement strand
CAGCGCGGGTCCGGTAACTTGCTCATAATAACCGGTATTTGCGGTGACAATGTCTCGGGCGCGGGATTTGCCCTCGGCGCGCCATTCGGTCCGGTAGGTCTGGCTCAATGCTTCGGTCCACAACTCCAGGGCGGTGAAGTTTTGCGGCATGAGGGGCAAGGAGTTGGTGAGCATGGTGACGATAGCGGTCTTTATTGCTGTTGTCAGGGCTGCTTTTGGCGCTTTCTCGCCAAGGAGCAGGGCGCTGGGCTGGGAAAAGCGCGCCCAGAGATAGGGGTTGTTCCTGGATAAGCTGACGTGGTTTTCAAACTGGGCGAGCGTGAGAACGGCGTATTTGGCGCGCACGGTCTTGCCTGCAAAAGAGGTTTCCAGGTAATAGACATTTGGCGGCAGGAGAGCATTGGCAAGGCGCAGGGGGGCGGAATCCGGCATGGTTTTCAGGGTGTTGAGAATTACATAGAGATCTGCCATCTTGTCCTTGAGTTCATGCTCGCGCAGGCAGGAGCCATAACCCAGCACGGCCAGGGTGTTCTGGCCATGGATGTCGCGTGCCGCCCTGGCCAGCGCGATCATGGCGGGCGGGGCGCTCTGATCCAGATTTGCCGTGATGACATCTTCAAGTGCGGGCATGGTTTGAATCTTAAATTCGCAGGAAGCGGAACTCGGGGCCGGTGGAAATTTTCAAGGGGGTGGTTTTACGGGCCGGGTAGAACTCACCGTCAATCACGATATCGGAATCCAGCTCCAGTTCAAAGCCTTCATCGCTGAAGCTTTGATAAATGTCTTTTGGAAGCCTGTTCTTGTTACCGTAAAAAACACGGTAGAGGGAGATCAGGAACTGGTCCTTGAAATTTCCGACGCGGGTGATGTGGATAGGCTCAATGCCCTGATTCCAGAATGGTTTTGCGCCCAGAACCAGAGTGTTCAGGGTTGTGGCGACAATGGCCAGGGTTTTCCCGTTAAAACTCTGGCCACTCCGGGTTTTCATCTGCATGTCCTGGGGGATCAGCATACCGCCGAGGCTGGGATCGCGGCCAGAGATTTTGCGCGCGATATCTCCGAGCAGCATTTTCCCCACGGCGGCGTTGCCGGTCCAGCCTTTGGCGTTGGATTCAAGCTGAACCTTTTTCGTGGCTTGCGAGGGGGCTCCGGCGGCAAAGATAAAGCCGTGCTGGGGGGGGCGGTTGGCAAGGTTTTCGATGCGCAGGCTATGACGGGTCAGAATGTGGTTTTGCAGGCCATTCGTGCGCCCCAGGCGAGTAATGTGCTTGAGAAGGCGCGGATGGGGCGATTGCAGGCCGATATCCTTTGCCGTGACATTGGTTGTGCCATGGGGGAAAAGCGCCAGTAAGGGCATGGTGGAGGCAAAGCGCTTGTCCTCGGCCATAACAGAAAGAATGCCGTGGACCGTGCCATCACCACCACTGGTTATGAGCATGTCGGGGGCAAGATCGTGGATTTTGGTCAAAATGCCGTCAAGGGCGGCAAAATCGGTGATCTCGAAAATATCAATTTGGGCATTACGGGCGGCTGTTTTCAGTTTTTCCAGTTTTGCGCCACGGTTGCGCCGGGCGCCGGGATTGACGATCAGGGCAGCTTTCATGTGGAATCCCCGGTAAGCCAGGATTGCAGGGGGCCGGTCCGGGCGCGAACAATGAGGGCATGGGCGAGTTGGACCAGATGCAGCACAAAGCAAAAGCCGGTCCAAATAGCAACGGCGATCAGACCCAGATCAGGGCGGCCAAAGAGGGCGCCAAGGGTAAGCAAGACCAGGTTGGGGTTGCGCCGGGCGGTGATCTGCCGGAAAGCGCTGTCGATGCGCCGCCAGATGTGGATTTCAAGGCCCAGAAGCGAGATGGAAAGGCCTTCGAGCACTCTTTGCAGGACATAGCCGCCGATAATCACCGCAAGGGTCCACCATAAAACACCTGGCGCCAGAGCATGGGCGCCCTTTGCCAATCCAATGCCCCAGGCCCAATACCAGAAGGGCGGGTGGATAAGGTCAATGCCATGATCGAATACATTGCCCCAGGGACTTGAGGTCAAGGTTGTACGGGCAAGCTTGCCGTCAACCGTATCAAGGAAGGTCATGCTCCAGGCGCTGATTAACCCCAGAGCCCACTCGCCACGCATGAAAAAGACAAAGGCGAGAATGGTGAAGATGGCGCTCAGGCTGGTGACCATGTTGGGGGTCACAAAGGTATCAGCCAGCCATCTCGTGGTGATGAATGCCGGGCGCGGCCAGATATGCTTGGTTACGAAATCGGTTGCCCCTTTATAGGTTCCCATGAAACTGCGCCATTCGATCTCCTGCTTTTGGTTTGGGTCATAAGCCATGGCGTAAGGGGTTTCACGTTTGCGCAGGGCCTTCCAGTAGGAGGCATCGAGGTCGCCGGGGGATGAGGCCGGGATGCCTTCCAGGATGTCCGGTGGAGCTTGATGGTTCAGAACAGCAATGGCGTTTGGGGCGTCTTTGGCCGGAATCCGGGCTGCAAGGGGATGCTTGTCCTGGGAGAGCAGCAGGCGTTGGGTATCTTCGCTCAACAGGTTGATTAACGGGGCATCAAGGA
This sequence comes from uncultured Hyphomicrobiales bacterium, assembly GCA_964533415.1. Lineage (GTDB taxonomy): Bacteria > Pseudomonadota > Alphaproteobacteria > Rhizobiales > BM303 > BM303. Next base: position 33,838 of record CAZHLV010000116.1, on the reverse strand, counting down.
CGGCATCGGCCCGGACAAGGATAATGTCACCGGTTTCCGATACCAGATTATCCGGGTTCACGACATGGTCAATTCCGGCCCGGGCGAACTGGAGGGCTATGCGTTCGGGCAGGGGGCGGCCCCACAGCCGGTGCGTGTTCGTGCCGATGATGCACAGGGAGGCAGGATTGTTCATGGAGCAGATGTCTTAGCTTGATTCAAATTGAAGGGCGATGGTGCCGGATATGGTGAGCAGGGTTATGGGTGCGATCCACCCGGCAAGCCAGGGGGGCAGAACACCGGCCTGCCCCATGGCCAATGCCACTCCGGAAAAGATAAAGTAGGCAAATCCGGCGGCTATGCCGAGGATAAACAGAACGCCGAAACCACCACCACGGCGGAAACGGTGTGCTATGGGAATGGCGATAAGAAGGGCAAGCAGTCCGGTCAGCATGGTGGTGATGCGTTTATGGACCCAGGTTGTGTAAACGTAAGAGGGGCGTACGCCAAAGCCGGCGTTTCGTGAGAAATAAATAAGCTGCGAGAGCCGCATTTCATTGGGTATTCCACGGACGCGGCCCGTTGCTGCGGGTTTGAGCTTGCCGTAATAAACCATGTCCTTGAGCCTTGTGACATCGCCGCCCTGAGAGGAATAGATGCGGACGTTTTCCAGGCGCCAGTGGTCGTTTTCGCGGCGGGCGCGGTCTGATTCTATTTGCTCCAGAAGCAATCCGTCCGGGCCACGGCGGAAAATGATGACATCTTTCAGGATACCGGTGTTTTCATCATTTGAAGCGGCGCGGATATAGTCGCGGCCCGATTTCATCCATATGGGGGCGTTGTCGTTGCGTTGATACCGGGCGCTGTTGAATTTTCCCACCCCCCATTCATAAAGGTAGCCAGACGCGCGCGGTGCGGCCTGATCGTCGATGATGAAGTGAAACAGGCCGATGCCAATGGCCAGCGGGGCAAGGGTCAGGAAAATCTGGGCCTGGGATGTGCCGGCGTTCCAGATGACGATCAACTCATTGTTGCGACTTAACTCGGTGAGCGCCAAGAGGATGGCCAGAAGGGCGACCAGGTTGAAGAACTGGGAGACAATTCCGGGAATACTCAGCCCGGCATACTGGACAAGCGCCCAGGAATCACGTGGACGCGAGGCCATGACTTCTTCACCATAGGTGAAAATATCAAGCGCCAGAGCCAGGGCGGTTACACCAAACAGGATGAGTAAAAACCGGCTGACAAAAAGCCGGGTCAAGTACATGGTGATGGTCTTCATCTTCCAAATCCCAGGCGTTTTGCCAGCTTGCCCAATACCAGTTTAACCGGTTCATGCAGGCGCTCCCAGATCGGATCCAGGCGCGGGGCGGCGATTGTAAAGGCGGCGCGATAAAAGCTCCAGATGGAAAAGGCGGCAAACAGGGTGATGGGGAGCCATTGACCGACCAGGGGACTCATGGTTCCCAAGGCCACGGCGCGTTTGCCGTTTTGCAGGAATTCATTAAAAACGACGAGAAGAACAACGGCGGTTGCAAAACGATAGGAGCGGTACCCGCGGCGGCGGCTCAAGGCAAAGGGGATTGCCAATATTGGGAGTAGAGGAACGAGTAAAATCCGCATGATGCGATCATTCAACTCGGCGACGAGTTCCTCGCGGGTGCTTTTCGGGGGCGGCGAGTCGAGGCGCTGCCAGAGCTCAAAAAGGGTCAATTCGCGCTGGTCCTTGCCACGGGCGCGTTTTACCGGGCCTCTTTCCTTGCCGAGAAGCGAATCAACCCGGTCATAGAAGGTAACCTCGGCCGGTTTGGGTTTTTCCCCTTTCTTCGGCGGTTTGATCCGCATGACAAGACCATCGGACAGCCGCAATACGGGCAGTTCGTAAACGCCCCGTTCGATCAGGCGGCCGGATTTTGCGGTAGTGGTGTTGTGCCCCTTGGCGCCGCGATCGGAAAAGACAAAAATATGGCCGAAATTCTGCTTCTCGCGGGAGACCTGATCCAGCGCGAAGGTGCGCTTGCCGATATGCATGAAAATGCCTTCTTCGGCGAGATAATAGACAGAGGTGTTTTCAACCGAATGCACCAGCATGCGATAGGCATAACGTGTATAGGGCTGGAAATAGCCAAAAACCAGGAAAGCAAGGACCATGAAAACCAGCGAAAGCATCAGCATGGGACGCGCCAGACGCAGGAGACTGATTCCGCAGGCCAGAAAGGCGTCGATCTCGCTGTCCTTGCTGAGCCGGTTGAAACCAAACATCAGGCCAATGAAAAATGCACCGGGCAGGGCAAGCCCCATGTAATGGGGCACCAGGTAGGAAAGCATTTCAAAAACCAGCGAAAAGGCTTCGGTTTGCCCCAGGGTGATTTCCAGCAGCCGCACCAGGCGCTCGGACAAAAGCAGCATCAGGCCTATGGTGACGGCGATAATCAGGGGTTTTGATACCTGGTTCAGGATATAGCGGTCGGCAATTTTCATAGGTTCTTATACATCAACCATAAGTATGAGGGGGAAATATCGCATCGGTGTCTTCAAAACCGGAAAAGTCAGGTTTCAGGTTGCGGGTTTGCACCGCGCATTTCCATTTTTTGCCTGATTTGGAGATATGGAAAAGGGAATACCCGGCGGCGGGATGGCGGCCCCTGGCCTTGGCGGAGGCTGAAGGTGCGCCGACAACGGGGATGGGGCCGCGGCAGGTTTCCAGCATAGTCAGCATGTGTTTGTGGTTGTGGCCATGCAAAACGAGCTCGGGGCCGTGTTTTACAAAAATGCCAGAGATATCAGCGGCATCCCACAGGCCCTTGCGGCGCGAGTTTTTCCCCGGCAGGGGCGGGTGATGGATGAGAATAACCCGGAAAAATCCCTCTTTTCCCAAGGTTTCCAGAAGCTGGTCGAGATGTTTCAACTGGCGTTTGCCAACATGACCCCCGGCGACAAAAGGCGGGGTGGTTTCGGCTGAAGAGAGGCCGATGATGGCAACCTGGCCGCGAAAGCGCAGGAAAGGGAAGGGCTTCTTGATTTTGGTGATATAGGGCGTGGCCTGCGGATCGCTGCTCATGTAAGGCGCCCACAGGCCCAGCCCCTTGCGCCATGAGACCTTGACATAAGCGTCATGATTGCCGGGAACAATGCTCATCATGTTCGGCGCCATGGTGTTTTCCAGCCAATTTGCGGCGTTTTTATATTCGGCTTTCAGCGAGATGTTGATGATATCGCCCGTCAGGGCCACATGGTCGGGATTTTGCGTCTTTATATCGGCAATCAGGGTTTTGAGAATATCCATGTTATGAATATTGTGCCGGTTGCCGGTCCAGGACAGGTATCCGGAGAGGCGCTTGCCCATGAGCTCCAGCCAGCCTGGCTCGGGGATGGGACCGATATGAGGGTCGGTGAAGTGAGCCAGTGTAAACATGAAAGCTCGATACCTGTTTGATGGTTGTGGTTGACGGATTGCGCCTCAAGTGCCATTGAACGATGGAAAATTCAAGGTTGGATGTTACTTTAGCAGGTTCGGCGTGAAAATAATCATACTTGCTGCCGGTCAGGGGCGGCGTCTTTTGCCACTGACGGAAAATGCTCCCAAGGCATTGCTGGATATTCATGGACAAAGCCTGCTGGCGGTTCAGGTGCAGGCCTTTTGCGCCTGCGGGGCATCGGAGATCGTGGTGCTGACGGGGTTTCGCGCCGCAACCATAGATGTCGAGTTGAAAGAGCTGGCCAAACGATACCCGGAAACATCGTTCCGGTCCTTGTATAATCCGTTTTATGCGGTGGCCGATAACCTGGCGAGTTGCTGGATGGCGCGTTTTGAAATGGAAGATGACTTTATCCTGGTTAATGGGGATAACCTGTTCCGCCATGAACTTGTTGAAACCTTGCTGGCCGCGCCTGCTGCCCCGATTACGGTCGCGATCGACCGGAAAAAAGCTTATGATGCCGATGACATGAAGGTGATGCTGGACGGCCAGCGCCTGACGGAAATCGGCAAGCGCTTGCCGCTTGATACGGTTGATGCTGAATCCATCGGGATGATAGCCTTTCGCGGTGAAGGGCCGGGGATGTTCCGGCGGGCGCTGGAGCAGGCCATGCTGGAGCCTGATGCGCTCAGGCGCTGGTATTTGAGCGTGATTGGCGCATTGGCCCGCGATGTCAACGTGCAGACAGCCTCGATTGAAGCCCATGAATGGTGCGAGGTTGACGTGCCGCTGGATTTGCAGCATGCACGCAATATGGTGGCGCGTTGGGGCGAGGCGGAAAACGGTGCGAACTCACAATAAAATGATCTCCTGAACACCAGCATTACCTGGCATCGGCGCCGGAACGCCATTAACCTTTCATTAGATCAGAATTAAAATTACTATAAAAAGGAGCGGTAAAATGAAGTCCATGAAAAAGACCGGTATCGCCGGGGGGATTTTGGCGCTTGTTTTAGGGGGAGCGGTTATGGTGGCCAGCGCCCGGGAGATGGCGACGGGCGTTGTCAAGGAGCGTCAGGACGTCATGAAGGAAATGGGCGGGGCCATGAAGCAGATTGGCTTGATGATGAAGGGGATAATGCCGTTTGATGGCGCGGCAATCTCGCAAGCGGCCATGGTGATTAATCAAAACTCGGCCAAGCTGGACAAACTGTTTCCCAAGGGCGGCGACCAGGCAGGATCTTACGCCAAGCCGGAGATGTTTGATAATCCAGAAGCCGTGAAGGAGCTTGCCAAAGCCACGGGCATGGCTGCGGAGAAGCTATCTGAAGCGGCTTTTGATGGCTCAAAGGCGGATATTTTGCCACTGTTTTTCGGGGTCGGGAAGTCGTGCAAGGCGTGTCATACCAAATACCGGCGCGCTAAAGACAACCAGTAATCCGTGCGGTGGGTTTTTACCATCCTGCTTGGCGCGGCTTTGATGGCGGTGCTTGTTGTTCTTGTGGCCGGTGTCTTTCCAGGGTTGATCTGGCGAGATCTCAACGCGGTGGATGCCGGGTTCAAACCGGATATTGCGCACGGCGCCTATCTGTTTGGGATTGGTGGGTGCAGGGCCTGCCATACGGCGCCGCAAAAGGACGCCCCGTTACTTGGTGGCGGGCGGGTATTGCAGACGCCTTTTGGGCCGCTTTCGGTTCCCAATATTTCACCTGATCGCGTGGCAGGCATCGGAACGTGGCGGGCGGTGGATTTCCTGAGGGCCATGCGATTAGGGCTTTCCCCGGAGGGGCAGCATTATTATCCGGCCTTTCCCTATCCTTCCTATACGCATATGACCCGCGGCGACCTGCTGGATCTGTGGGCCTATTTGCGGAGCCTGCCGCCGGTTTCCAAGGCTGCAAAACGCACGGCCCTTCCTTTTCCCTTTAATATCAGGAGCTTGATTGGAGGGTGGAAATTGTTGTTCTTTTCTGCCGGGAAAGACATAATCGGGCGAAATGCCAGCCGGGGCCAGGAACGAGGGGCTTACCTGGTCAATGGGCCGGGGCATTGCGCGGAATGTCATACAAGACGGAATTTCCTGGGTGGATGGGTTCGTTCAGACTGGCTTGCCGGAACAGGCAAGGGGCCGGGGGGCAAGCCCGTACCGGGGATAACTGGTGAGGACAAGACGGGGCTGGGAAAATGGACGCAGGATGATATCGTCTTTGCCCTGAAATATGGCATGCTGCCCGATGGTGATGTAGTTGGTGGAGAAATGGGGCTGGTGGTTGAGCAAAACCTGGCGGGGCTCAGTGATGATGACGCCAAGGCCATGGCGGATTATCTGAAATCCTTGAAATAAAACCTCAAGACCGGCCCGGTGAAGCAGGTGAAAAGAGATTAACAGTTTATGAACATTCAGGTCAGAATAGGTTCAATTTATTTGAATTAGTCTAATAATATATCTCATCCCCCGCATAGCGGGCATAACAAAAGAGGCTCTTCATGAAAACGAAAACAGCACTTCTCGCAGCTCTGGTCTTTGGCGGTATTGGTCTTGGCATGGCAGGTTCACCCGCGGCGGCAGCCCCGGTGGGCTTTGTTCTGGATATAACAGCCGGGAACGGACATTCGGGTATTACCAAGATTTCAACCCGGCGGCATGTGCGCCGGCACAGAATGGTTCGCCGGCACCGGGCTCGTCACAACCGCCGTATCCATAGGGCGCACCGGAACTATAATTTCGGGTATACTGGCATTGTGGCTGCCAAAGAGAGTGCTTGCGGATTTTATTACCGCAAGGCAATGACCACGGGATACCGCTACTGGTGGGTTAAATATAACCATAGCTGCATGTAATTGGCATATGGTGGCCCCGTAAACGCCTGAAAAATCCTGCAACACCGTCATTCGGGAAGAATGGCGGTGTTTTTGTTGGGGCTGGATTCAAGAATTTTGTTGGCAAGTTCCAGATGCGCCTGTTTGTCCACATCAATGGCGATCTGGGCATGGGGCAGGATGACGGGGGCGATGGTCAGCCCCAGATGTCTTGAAACATGGGCCAGGGCCTCGTCCACGCTCCAGATTTTCAGTAAAAATCCGAGCAGGTTCATTACGCCGAACATGGAGACGATTTTCCACGGTTTTTTCCGGTTGGTTTCGGCGTTTTGCCAGATATCCACCACGCGGCGGCTATTCGGGGTCATGAGAGCGAACAGGTTGCAGCCCGTATAGGCGCCGCCGCGAAACCGCCAGTAGGTGCGCCGGGATTCGGGAAATCGAGTCTCGATGGTTTGCCGGGAGACCAGACCAACGGCCAGGTCGGCCTGGGTTTTTGCGGCGCGTTGAAGAAATTCATCGGTGATTTTTGCGGTGAGAAGAGCATTATCCGCCGTGGTTACCAGCAGGGGAGGTCGGCATTTTTCCAGCGCGTCTCCGGCGCTTGCCGAGGCACTCTGAAGGCTTTTTAAAATGCTGATCCTGGCTTTTTTTTGCAGGGTGCCATAACCTTTGATTTGGGGGAGAATATCAGGATCATCTATGGAAATGGTGATGGTTCGGATGTGATGGGCTGCGCTAAGGGCATCCAGTACCCGGATCAGCATGGGGGTTCCGGCCACTTTGAGGGTACATTTGTGAAAGGTGCCGAATTCACGCATGGTGGCTTCACCGCGCGAGGCGGCCAGAACCAGCGCAGCAAACGTGGTTTTTTGCAGAGCCCTAGAGGTCATCTTCATAAATACGATAGGTTTTATAGTGCTGCCCGCCAACGATTTTTGCAATCGTGTTCATGGCGTCATTATCTTCGAGAACCCAGGAAAGTTCAGCCCGCTTTGCGCCCCGTGGATAGTGATAGGCCCGGATGGCGTCGACAACCATGAGGGCGAGTCCGGCGCCCAGGGCGCCTTTTTGAAACTTCTTGCGCACGCCCATCAACGGTATGCGTCCATCGGTAAAACGCTGGACCTTGAGCCGCCACAGCAGCTTGGCCCAGCCAAAGGGCAGCAGGCATCCGTTGAGATCACGAATGGAATGGTTAATGTCAGGCAACGAGATAATCATGGCGGCGGCTTCGCCATTGATCTGGGCTACTTGTCCATAGCCGCCCTTGACCAGCATTTTCAGGTCATTGCCGAGTTTTTTTACCTCCGCTTCCGTCATCGGAACAAATCCCCAATTGCCCGACCAGGCATCATTGAAAATATCCAGGATCAGGGCAAGGTCTTCTTCAAAGGCGGACATGCGCATGGGGCGCACTTCGATTTTCCCCTGTTTTTGCGCCCGGGCAATGATGGCGTTGGCCATTTTGGGGAAATCGGGTTTGACGTTGTAATCATAGGCAAAAACATCCTTGGCCTTTTGAAGGCCCAGGGCTTCAAGTTGCGGCGCGTAATAGGGAAGGGCATGACCCATGAGAAAACAGGGGGGGCGATCAAAGCCTTTTACCAGGACACCCATTTCATCATTGATGGAAAAAGAATAGGGGCCGGAGATGCGTTTCATGCCGCGCTGGCGTAACCAGTCCCTGGCAGTTTGCAGGAGAGCCTTGAAAACTTCTGCGTCATCAATGGCTTCCAGAAAACCGAATTGCCCCATCTGGTTATTGTAACGTTGCTGGTGCAAGGCGCAAACCTGGGTGGAAATGCGCCCGACGCATTCATCTCCCCGAAAGGCTAGCCAGAGCTGAACTTCGGCATGATCGAAATAGGGGTTCTTTTTGGGGTCAAGATGCTCGCGCCGCTCCAGGATGAGAGGCGGGATCCAGTTGGGATCATCCTTGTAGAGGGTCCAGGGCAGCTTGATGAAAATATCCCTGTCTTTCTTGCTGCTGACCGGGCGGATGTCAATTTGCGCCATGCTTGATAACTTGACCCTTTTTCAGGCGGTCAAGTCCTCTTTCTTGTTCTTGTGAAGGGGCGTCAGATGTGCGCCGCCATTTTCAATCTTGTAGAGGCGGTGGGCGATCCTGGACCAGGCTGGGCGATGGGTAATGGCCAGAATCGTGTACCCGGGGGTGAGCTTGCGGATGTTGCGGCAGATATCACGCTCGGTAGGTTCGTCCAGTGCGCTTGTGACTTCATCGAGAATGAGCAGGTCGGGCCGGGTAATCAGGGCGCGGGCCAGCGCGATGCGCTGTTTTTGCCCCCCCGAGATGCGGGTGCCGCGCTCGCCGACCGAAGTCTCCAACCCCTCGGGCATGGCGCGGACGATGTCTTTCATGCCGGTTTGCTCAAGGACATCCCATATCATGGCGTCACTGATGGTTTCATCCCCGAGGGTGATATTGGCGCGGATGGTATCATGAAACAAGGTGGGTTCTTGCGGCACATAGCCAATGCGCCTGCGCCATCGGCCCATGTCGATATCAGACAAGGGGATGTTGTCGATCAGAATCTGCCCCGAATCCGGGATGAACAGGCCAATAACGAGGTCGGCAATAGTGGTTTTCCCGGAACCTGACGGGCCTTGTAAAACAGTGACCTGATGGGCTGGAATATCCAGGGAGATAGTGTTGAGGATGGTTTTTTCGTGATAAGAAAAAGAGACGTTCTGAAATGAACAGCCGATATTCAGGGTTGGGGGTTCCTGCCCGGTCCGTATCTCCTTGTTTGCCTTGATCTGCTCGATCATGTTGTACACTGCCCAATAGGCGCTTTCGAGCTGGACGGTTTCTTGCAAATATTTTTGTGCCTTTCTGACCAGAGATATAACCTGAACGAAGATCAGACCGGTAATCAGCAATTCTGGAATGGCGATTTTCCACAAGCTGGAGGCAAGGTAAATTCCGATTGCCACGGTAATGACCAGAAAAATCTCGCCGCCATATTTCAGCCCTTGTTTGCTCAGGGCCTGGACAAATATCGATTTTTTCAAATGGTGGATTTTGGCCTCAAAGAGAGCCCTGAACAGGCTCTGCCGGTTCATGGCTTTCAATGGTTTTATATTATTCAGCGTATCGGAAAGAAGGGTAGTGATTTCCGAGGTTCTGTTGGTTTGTTTCATCCCGGCCTTGCGTGATATCCGGACTAGGAAATTCAGGAAAAAGGCGATGATACCACCGATTATCAATCCTGCGGCGGCAAGACGCCAGGAAACCGCGAATGCAAGCGTGATATAGACACAGGTTTGAAGAAGCAGAGCGAGAAACCAGCCGGCAAAGGTGTAGGCGCTTCCTGCGCGGGTAGCATCATTGCTGATTATATTGGCGATCCTGCCGGTGGGCAATTCCGTAAAATAATGCCAGCGTGAGTTTAGCAGGTGGGTAAGAAGCTGCTGACGCAATGCTGCCGAGACGCTTGCAGAGGTATAGCCTACATAGCTCAGGGCGATAAAGGAGAGTAATGATTTGATGCTTATGGCGACCACGATCACGACCAGCAAGGTTCCAATATCAGGTGACAGGCCAATGGTTTCGAGAAAGCGTGAGACGAAACTGCTCAAGGGTGAGGATTTCTGTCCGCTTCCGGTCAGTTCATTTAAAAGCGGTAAAAAGGTCATCAGGCCAATGGCTTCGGCGAAACCAGCCAGAAGCAGACAAGTCAGTACCATGACCGGCCTGGTTCCGTCTGCTTGGAAAAAAATGCGTAATACACTTAACATGAGAACAACCTTCTGGGCGCGAATGGACGCGAAGCGGTTTCGCGCGAGCGGTTATACCACGGATATTTACCGTGTCGCGGAAGTTTTCTGCGTGAGGGCTTAAAGTTGACAGCTCGGGGTTATGCCGCGCTTTTCAAAATAACGCTGGTGATATTCTTCCGCTGGCCAGAAGGTTGCGGCCTCCTCGATCTCGGTGGCAATGGGGGCCTCAAAGCGGCCGGATTTGTCCAGAGCGTCCCGGGCAGCTCTTGCGCTGGCGTTCTGGGCTGTGCTGGTGGTGAAGATTACCGAGCGGTACTGGGTGCCGATATCAGGTCCCTGGCGATTGACCTGGGTCGGGTTGTGGCAAGACCAGAATTTTTCCAGCAATTCTTCATAGCTCACCTGAGCCGGGTCGAAGGTGACTTCAACCACTTCGGCATGGTTGGTTGTCCCGGTGCAGACATCCTCATAACCGGGGTTTTGCATGGCGCCACCGCAATAGCCTGATATTGCCCTTGTTACGCCGGGGATGGCGGCAAAGACAGCCTCAACGCCCCAGAAACATCCGGCGCCAAATAGTGCCCGTTCCATCATTCATTCTCATTGTTTCAAGATGATTTAGGTGTTCTTCTGCGTGAATGCGAGTCTTCAGGTAACGGTAATTCTCGTGAAAGACGGGGAATCAGCTAAAGTGGGGATATGAGCATGAAACATCCCCTAACGATCATGAACCGGTTTTTCCTGCATCCGTTCTGGCGGTTGACGCGGGGGCTGACCCTTGGGGTGCGCGGCGTGGTTGTCGATTCGCTGGGGCGGGTGCTCCTGGTGCGTCATACCTATTACCCCGGTTGGCACTTTCCCGGCGGCGGGGTAGAACGCGATGAAACGGTCTATACGGCGCTTTCGCGCGAGCTTCTGGAAGAGGCCGGTGTTGTGGTGATGGGTGAGCCGAATCTGCATGGCATCTTTGCCAATTTCACCAATTTCAAATCCGATCACATCGCTGTTTTCATTGTTGAGACCTGGCATCAGGATGATTGGAAAAAGTCATCTGAAATTGCCGAGAAAAAGATGTTTGCCCTTGATGATCTGCCTGAAAACGTAACGCCGGGGACGCGCCGTCGTTTGGCAGAGATCTTCGAATATGCCCATAAGGCCCAGAGCTGGTAGGGAATGTCTCGACAGATTTTGCAAGACATGCTATCGGCACGCCTACGGATTTCCCATTTTCGGTTGTTCAGATATGTTCCTGACGCTTCGACGACGAATATTGCAAGATTTACCACGCTCAGGCGCGCCCCGGTCCGCCAGACGGTAAGCCTGCATGAAAGCAGGCTGGACAGTCCGCGGGCAAGAGGGCGGTTTTCACAGTTTGCTTTTCGTCAGGACAACCATGACCCATTCTTCCTATTTTACGCTTGTCCCGGAACAACCCGGAGATGATGCGGCGATCGAACATCTCCTGGACCTGGCCTTCGGGGCAGACCGGTTTGACAAATCATCCTACTTGCTGCGTGTTGGCGCGGGGCCGGTTGAGGCCTTGAGCCTGACCTTGCGCCGCGCAAATTGCCTTTGCGGGACGATCCGTTTCTGGCCGGTGCGTATTGGCGCGGAGCATGAAGCCCTGCTTCTGGGACCGCTTGGGGTTCATCCGGATCACCAGGGGCACCGGGGCGGGCAGATCCTGATGGCGGCCGGATTGTCAAAGGCAAAAGCGCTTGGTCACAAGCTGGTCTTTCTGGTGGGCGATCTTGGCTATTACAAGCGGGCCGGTTTTGCCCCGGTTCCGACGGGGCAGGTTACCATGCCGGGGGCATATGATCCAGAGCGGTTGCTTTATGCAGAGCTTGCGCCGGGGGCATTGAGCGGTGTTGAAGGGCTGATGAAGCGCTATCAATAGCTTTCCCTGCGCCAGGCGGCGGCTGTGAGGCCAAGCAGCAGGGCGATGGCCAACAGGCCGCTGAACAGGGGCAGGCGGGTTTGTCCGAGCAGTTTTTCAGCTCCGCCGCGTTTCAGGCCGATCCAGCCGGAGCCAGACATGATCCGTCCAGGTTTGAGCCTGCGGATGGCGGGCAGGGTGATGGTGCCGTTCGGGGCGGCGGATGTTATCCAGTTGATCGAACCTCCGGTTGCTTTTGCCAGGGGGCGCAGGATTTTTCCGGTGGCGCGTACATCCTTGAACTCGCGGGCATTGATCTGCCCGGTGGCGGTGATGGCGTTCAGTTTGCCATTGGCTATGCGGTAAAATCCCGGCTCTTTTGCCGCCACTATGGATTTGAAAATCCCCGGGGCAAATTCCCGCAAGCGGGTTGAGATGATCTTTCCTGAAGGTGAAGTGACCTGGGCAGCAGGCGCTTTGCCACGCAGGGTGCGGCGCTCGATAATGATCTTGCCCTCGCGCGCCGAAACGTTAAGGGCTTCTTCTTCAAGGTCAGGTTCCTTCATTAGCCAGTGGGCAAGGCGGCGCAGCAGTTCCGCCTGCGGGCCGCCGCCTTCATAACCTCTTGTCCAGAGCCAGGCATGATCCGAGAGCAGCAGCGCCACCCGGCCTTTTCCCTCGCGTGAAAGCTGAAGCAGCGGGCGATTGCCCGGCCCCGACATCAAGATGTCTCCCTTGACCGCCTTGGCCTCTATGAGGCGGAACCAACGGCCCCATTCGGGGGGCTTTGCCGCGCCACCGGGCAGGGCTCTTGTGACCGGATGGCGGTGGCCAAGGGGGGTGATTTGCGGGCGATAAGGGGTTTCCAGCACCTTGCCGCTGGGGCGTCCGGGAAGGATTGAGGCCAAGGGGGTCCGGTAGAGCGAAAAAGGAGAAGCAAAAGCCGGGCCGGCGGCAATCAGAATTGCCCCGCCGCGGCGGACATATTCCGCGACGTTTTCCAGATATACCAGCGGGAGCACGTTGCGGCGCTGGTAGCGGTCAAAGATCACCAGATCAAAGGCTTTCAGCTTTTCAACAAACAGCTCGCGAACCGGAAAGGCAATCAGGGAGAGTTCGTCTATGGGGGTGGAATCCTGCTTTTCGGGGGGGCGTAAAATCGTAAAATGCACCAGATCCACCATGGGATCGGATTTGAGCAGGCGCCTCCAGGTGCGCTCGCCGGCATGGGGGGCGCCGGAGACGAGCAAAACCCGCAGGCGCTCGCGAATGCCGTTTATGGCCAGGACTGCGCGGTTATTGCGCTTTGTGAGTTCGCCGGGGACGGCCTCGGTTTCAATCTCGATGATGTTCTCACCACGATGCCTGATGGTCAGGGGCAGCTTGACCCTCCTATTGACGCGGATCTGCCGGGTCATGGTTTTCTTGCCGTTTATCCAGATATTGACCCGGGCGGGTGCAATGGGATTTCCCGGGTCTGTATCTGTGCGTTTGTCCTCGATGGAGAAAACCAGGTTGAGAGATTTTCCGATCAGCCCAAAGCGCGGGGCGCGCTCGATAATCAGGCGCCGGTCAAATTCATGGCGTTTCCCGGTAACCAGGGCGTGGAGCGGGCTGGTGAATTCCTTCAGGTTGCCGCCCGTGGGGATATCATGCACTTGCCCATCGGTGATGATGATGATCCCGGCAATGCGCTCTGGTGGCACCCGGGCCAGCGCCGGGGCAAGCTCGGGAAAAAGGCGTGTTCCGCGCCCGGTATTTCCGGCGCGGATGGTTTTTACCTCCAGGTCGGGATATTTTTCCAGTTGCTTTGCAAGGCGGCGGGCGGCGATTTCGGAGCGTTCCAGGCGCTTGTCCAGATGCTGGCTGGGGCTGGTGTCGATGACGATAAAGGCATAATCACTCAAGGGTTCGCTCTGTCGCCGGGTTATGACCGGGTTGGCAAGGGCTGCCAGAAGGGCCAGCATGGCCAGCGCCCGAAGACCGCGCCCGTGCATTTTCCAGCGCCAGCCAAGGGCAATCAGGCCTATGGCGACAAGGGCGAGGCCCAGAATGACCAGCCAGGGGAACAGCGGCGCAAAGGAAATGTTGAAGGCGCTCATTGTCCCAGCCGCTCCAGAATGGCCGGGACGTGAACCTGATCGGCCTTGTAGTTTCCGGTAAGGGCATAAAGAACGATATTGATACCGGCGCGGATTGCTTCTTCACGCTGCATGACTCCGCCCGGCGTGACCGGAAACAGCCATTCGCCCTGATTGTCTTTTGCCCAGGCCCCGGCATAATCATTCGAGCCGATCAAAATGCCTGAAACCCGGTCATGGGCCAAGCGGTCGGTCCATAATGCGCCGCCCTGCCAGCGTCCGGGAAAGTTGTGCATGAGGTAAAATGACCTGGTGAGCACGTGGCCGGGTGGGACCTGCATCAGGGGGGGGATATCAAGTTTCTCCAGAATGGCCCGCAAGGCGCTCGAGTTGGGGCCGGAGGATCCGCCATAAAGACCGGGCAGGGCGCGTTGCTGATCGCGCGTATCCATCAAGATGGTTCCGCCCGCTTTCATATAGGCGTCAATCTTGGCCAAAGCCGCCGGGCTGGGCTGGGCCGCGTTCTGGCTGATTGGCCAGTAGAGAAAGGGGAAGAATACGAGTTCGTCCTGCTCAAGATCAACGGCCATTGGCGGCCCCGGTTCAAAGGCGGTGCGCCGGGTCAGTATGGCGCTGAGGGTTGTGAGCGCGGCGCGGCTGATATTGTCAAGAGCCCGCTCTCCGGTGCGGATATAGGCCAGGTTGGTGGTGCGGGTGGCCTTCATGGCGCGCTCATCACTTGCTGCATTGCCTGCTCTTGCCGGCAGGGCGGGGATGATTAAAACCAGGAAAACCGCCATACCGGCCAAGGTATTGCGGCGGCCCAGATGTCCTGTCAAAACAAGCAAAACCAGCCCATCGAGCAGGAACAAAAGAGTAGCAGCCAGCAGGAACCACCTTGCCATGTCTTTTTGAGCCGGAGCGATATAGGTGCGGATCCTGGCGTTCGGGATGAGCCCCAGGGCCGTAAGGGTTGAATCCTTGCGCAGCAGGTTGAAGGCGCGAAGGCGCGAGGGGGGGCCGTAAAAGCCGGGCGGGCGATGGGGGCCGGGGGTGGTGCTGTCCAGTTCCTTGACCGGCAAGGGCTTGGCATCTGGCGGCGGCTTGGAGAGCTCGCCAAAACCGTTCAGGGTGCGGGAGGGGGCCAGCAAGGAGCGGATGGTTGCTGCACCTTGCCGCGGGGCGGCGGGCTGGCCGGTTTTTTCTTGCAGGCCCGGCGCCAGGGCGATCAGCCTTTTCAGCATGTCAACAAAAAGTCCCGACAGGGGAAGGTTGGACCAGTCGGCATTAGCGGTTGTATGAAACAGGATTATCCATCCGGCTCCCTTGCGTGTTGCGGTCACCAGGGGGGTGCCGTCTTCCAGCCGCGCCCAGGTTTTTGAATTCAGATCAAGGGAGGGCTCAGCCAGAACCTGACGGGTAATGGTGACTTCCGCCGGGGCTGAAAGCCCGGCGAAGGGGCCGGATTTGCTGAAAGCTCCCAATCGTTTGGGGGTATCCCAGGATAATGCGCCGCCAAGGGAGCGCCCACCGGGGCGCAGGCGCACCGGGGTCAGGTCATCGGCGCTGGCGGCCAGATGTGGCCCGGCAAAGCGGATCAGCATGCCGCCCCGTTCGATCCACCGGGTGATGGGCCCGTAACTGGTGGCGGGCAGGCGGCCGGTATCGGCCAGGATAATGACCGCGTTGCCCTGTTCGGCAAGTTTGGCGGCATTGGATTTTTCATAGATTTCGCTGGTCGGGGCAAGGGCGCGCTCGACATAGTAAAGCGGGGCCAGCAGGGGTTGATCGGTTTGCTTGTTGTCGATGAGAAGGCCAACGGATCTGCGGCGGTTGCGCGCGTCAAGAAGGACGACACTGCCAGCACTGTGCTGGCGCATGATGAATAACCGCGAGATGGAATTGCGAAGTTGCAGGGGCAGGGCGATCTCGGCTTGTGTCCGGGATTTTCCCGAAGGGATCAAGAAGGATGTATCGCCAAGGTAGCGCCCGTCATGGGCCAGCGCCCGGATGATGCCGGGGTGCGGGGCAGTATCGGCGCCGGTGCGAAGAATGTGGATCTTGAGTTTTGATCCTTGTGAAAATGGCGGGGTGAGCGCGAGCAGGTTCGAGTCCGGGGCGTTTTGGTAAACGGTCAGATTTGCAGTCAGTTTCGCCAGCCGGGCGGCAAAAGCGCCCCCATGGCCATAATCAAGGCCGCTGGCCAGCCAGATGATGTCAAAATCGGCCATGGAGGTCTTGAGAATTTCCAGCGCTTTTGCCACATGCTGCCGGTCCGGGGCATAAGGGAGCGGTTTGAGCGTGGCGGCGCGGGTTTTGGCGTCTGCTGCGCTTGTTGCGGTAAGGGAAAGCCGCGTGGCGGCGCCTGCGGTGGGGGCAAGAACAACGCGGCGGCCCTCGCGCCGGGCTTGTTCCAGCAGCCGGATCAGGCGCTGGTGTCTCGTGCTCCAGTGGTTTGCTGCGGCCCAGCCATTATCAAAGATCAGGACAAGCGGGCTGTCGCTTTGGGAGTCGGCCATGTCGGGGTTCAGAACCGGGCGGGCAAAAGCGAAGATCAGGCTGGCGGCGATGGTCAGGCGCAGGGCAAGAAGCCACCAGGGGGTGCTGCGGGGGGTTTCTTCATGCTC
Source organism: uncultured Hyphomicrobiales bacterium (assembly GCA_964533415.1). Taxonomy (GTDB): domain Bacteria; phylum Pseudomonadota; class Alphaproteobacteria; order Rhizobiales; family BM303; genus BM303. Next base: position 17,289 of record CAZHLV010000116.1, on the reverse strand, counting down.
TTTCAGCCCGGCAAGAAGCTGGAAAGGGGCAAACAGCACCCGGCGCGGGCGCGGCGGCGTGAGGCGCAGCAGCCACCACAGGCCGGGCAAGGCCACAAGTGCGCTGAGCGCCCAGGGGTTGAGAAAAGCAAAAGACCCGAAAACCAGCATGACAGTCAGGTCCTGTTTTGCGCCAGAATATTGTTCAGGGCCAGCAATGCGCTCCCCGGCGGGGTATCTGTATGGTGGGAGGTAAAGCTCCACCCCAGGCGCCGGGCCAGTGCTTTCAGGGCTGCCCGGTGTGTATGCAGCCGTTGCTGGTAGCGATCCTTGAGGTTTTCAGCGCGGGCAATGGTCAGGCTGGACTTTCCTTCCGGGTCGGCAAATTCGATGCGCCCGGAAAAGGGCAGGGTTTCTTCCGCCGGGTCGAGGACCTGCACCATATGGCCGTTTATGCCGGTTGCGGCGATGGCGCAAAAGGCGCTTTGTATCTCGTTGATGTCACCCAGGAAATCGCTCATGAACACGGCTTCGGAATAGGGCTTGGCAGTGTTTGCCGGACGGGGCAGGACGGCGCGTGCGCTGGCGGGGCGGGCGCCCTGGGTAAAAAAGCACTGCGCCAGCGATGTAACAGCGCGTTTTGTAAAGCCCGGCGGGCGCTCGGAACCGTATGCGCCGATCATCTCACCTGCGCCGGTGAGCAAGAAGCCAAGGGCAAGTGAGAGAATGATGGCGCGTTCGGCCTTGGTTTGTTCAGCCAACGAGGAGTGAAGCTGCATGGAATCGGACATGTCCACCCAGAACCACAAGGTCTGGGCGGCTTCCCACTCGTTTTCGCGAATGAACAGGTTATCCGAGCGTCCGGATTTGCGCCAGTCAATGGCGCTGGCGGTATCGCCGGGCATGAACGGGCGGTATTGCCAGAAGGCTTCTCCGGGGCCGGATTTGCGCCGTCCATGCAGCCCCTGGGCCAGCGTGTTGGCGGCTTGTTCGGCCTGGGCCAGCAAATCGGGCAGCATGATGGCGATGCGTCCGGCCTGCGCTTGCAGGGTTGACTTGTCCCTGATCGCACCTGCCTGGCTAAAGGTTACCGCCATGATTTTCTACCCCAGCGATGCGCATAAACGCCGGATCAGGGCCGGGATATCAAGCCCTTCGGCGCGGGCCGCGAAACTGAGGGCCATACGGTGCTTGAGAACGGGCTGGGCCAGATCGTTGATATCATCGATGGACGGGGCCAAGCGGCCTTCCATGAGGCATTTGGCGCGGGCGGCCAGCATGAAGGCCTGCGAGGCACGTGGACCGGGCCCCCAGCCCAGATGTTTGGTGATCTCCGGGTCCGCGCCCTCCTCGCCGGGCCGGGCGCGGCGCACGAGCTCCAAAATGGCATTGACGACATTGTCGCCCACCGGCATGCGGCGCACCAGGCGCTGGGCGGCCATGAGGTCTTCCGGCGTCATGACCTGTTCCGCCTGGCCCTGGCTGTCTCCGGTGGTGGCGAACAACATGCGCCGTTCGGCGGCCAGATCGGGGTAGGAAATATCAATTTCCATCAAGAAACGGTCAAGCTGGGCTTCGGGCAGGGGATAGGTGCCTTCGTGCTCAAGCGGGTTCTGGGTGGCCAGAACATGGAACGGGTGGGGCAGGTCGTATCGCTTGCCGCCAATGGTGACATGGCGTTCCTGCATGGCCTGCAAAAGGGCGGACTGGGTGCGCGGGCTGGCGCGGTTGATCTCGTCGGCCATCAAAAGCTGGGTGAATACCGGGCCCTTGAGAAAACGGAACGAACGCTGGCCTTCAGGCGTTTCGGCCAGAACCTCGGAACCCAGAATATCGGCGGGCATCAAATCCGGGGTGAACTGGATGCGGGTTTCTTCCATGCCCAGGACCCGGGCGATGGTTTCCACCAGCCGGGTTTTGGCCAGTCCGGGGACTCCGACAAGCAGCGCGTGGCCGCCGCCGAGCAGGGCCGCGAGGGTGAAATCCACCACCTGCGTCTGCCCGAAGATCACATTGCCGATGTTTTGCCGCGCCCTGGAAACCAGTTCTCCCAAGCGTTCGACTTCCTGGACAATATCAATATCGGTTTCATTCAGATTTGTCATGTTCGGGACTATACTCGGAATTGACCGGAAAATGAAATAGACTCGTTTTGCCTGAAAGGGACATGTTTTCAGCAAGGATCTGGTTTTGAACGGTTTTGAGTATTCCATGGAAGAATTTGTCCGGCGGGCCGGGGAAAGGCTGGATGCTGGAGGCCGGGGAGGGAATCATGCCGATGATGCCGGGCTGGTTCGGGCGGCGGTGCTCGTGGCCGTGGTTGCACGGCAGACAGGGGCGCATGTCCTGTTGACGCGGCGTGCGCAAACCATGCCCGATCATGCCGGGCAGATCGCCTTTCCCGGTGGCAAGATCGAGGCGGGAGATGCCGATGCGGCGGCTGCGGCCTTGCGAGAGGCCCAAGAGGAAACCGGGTTGCAACCGCGTTATGTCCGGTTGCTGGGAAAACTGAAAACCTGCCGGACGGGAACCGGGTTTTCAATAACGCCGGTGGTGGGGGTTGTTGCACCCGGGTTCTCGCTTGCCGCTGACCGGCGCGAGGTTGACGAGATTTTCGAGGCGCCGCTGGCGTTCTTGATGAATCCGGCCAATCATCAACGATCACACATCACTTTTCAGGGAAAAACGAAAAAATTTCATGTGATTTGTTACGGTGATTACTATATCTGGGGAGCGACTGCCCGTATGCTGGTCGAGCTTTACAGAAAAGTCTATGCGTCATGATCCGAATCTTGTTCTTTCAACTGCTCATCTTCCTGTTTCCCTTTGCGCTTTACGGGCTTTATGTGAAATTCCAGATTGCCCGCGGTAAGGCTGAAAAGGACCCATGGGGGCGTAACGCTTTGTTCTGGCTGGTGGTATCTGGACTGGTGTTGACCGGCGGCGGCTTTGTCGTGCTCTCCAGCTTCCGGGGCGAAAAACCCGGCGTTATTTACCAGCCGGCGGTGATGAAAGATGGAAAAATCATTCCCGGGCAGTTTGTCAAGCCGGGGCAGACGAAGGGGCGATAATGAGGGCTGGAACTGAGCTGCCTGATTTTTCCGCAGCGCCGTGGCTGATTGACCCGGCGGTGCAGCGCGTGTTCAGCGCATTGTCGAAAGGCGGTGGTGAGGCGCGTATCGTGGGCGGCGCGGTGCGCGATGCAATTCTGGGCTTGCCGATCCGCGATATTGATTTTGCCGTTACCGAGGCGCCTGAGCAGGTGATGCAACTGGCCAGGGCGGCAAGGATCCGGGCCGTGCCCACGGGGATCAAGCACGGCACGGTCACGCTGGTGGTGAATCATCGCGGGTTTGAGGTCACGACCTTGCGCAGTGACCTGGAAACCGATGGCCGCCATGCCCGGGTTGCGTTTACAAAAGACTGGGATACCGATGCCCGGCGGCGTGATTTCACCATGAATGCGCTCTATTGCGATGCGGGCGGGCAGTTTTATGATCCGGTGGGCGGGCTTGATGATCTGCGGGCGCGCCGGGTGCGCTTTATCGGCGAGCCGCAGGCGCGGATTACCGAGGATTACCTGCGGGTTTTGCGGTTTTTCCGCTTTTTTGCCCAATATGGCCGTGGCGCGATTGATGCGCCGGGCTTACAGGCGGTTGCGCAAAACCGGGCCGGGCTGCGCAAGCTTTCGGCTGAGCGCATACGGGCGGAACTGATCCGGCTGCTCGGTGCGCCGCGGGCGGTTGAGGCGGCGCGGCTGATGTCGGAAGCCGGGGTTTTTACCGGCGTTGATCTGGGCCGGGCGCTGCCGGAACACCTGGAACAACTGGAGGCCATGGAAGGGGTATTGAAAATTGAACCGGACCCGGTGCGCCGCATCTGGGCGCTGCTGGGGGGTGGCTCATCGCCCGACTCGCGCGCCGAATCCCTTGCCGGGCGCTTGAGATTGACCAGCGCCGAGCGCAGCCGCTTGCAAATGATGGCCACGCCGCGCGGGCTTTATCCCTCGTTGTCCCAGACCGAGCGGCGCGCGGCGCTTTATGCGCTGGGGCATGAGGATTACCGCGACCATGTTTTGCTCAACTGGATGGCGAGCGGCGATGGCGCGGATGATGAAAACTGGAAAATCCTGTTTGAACTTTCCGAATGCTGGTCGCCGCCGGACTTTCCGGTCAAGGGGGCGGACGTGGTGGCGCGGGGCGTCCCCAAAGGGCCAAAGGTCGGCGCGATCCTGCGGGACCTGGAACGCTGGTGGATCGGTGCGGGGTTTCCCGAAGAGCGGGCGCAAATTGACGCGCAACTTGATGTGCTCATCAAGGAGGGGTGAATCCGTTGGTCTGACGCAGGGCTTCGCCGGCAATCATGGCGGCGCTCATGGCGATGTTGAGGGAGCGCATTTTGGGGCGCATGGGGATGAGGATGCAGGCATCGGCGGCGTTGTGGACGTGGTCCGGGACACCGGCGCTTTCCCGGCCCATCAAGATGGTGTCGTGGGGGGTAAAGGCGTAATCGGTGTAGGAGGTTGCGGCCCTGGTCGTGGCCAGTACAAGATGGCCGGGGATTTGCTTTTGCCGATCAAGAAAATGGGCAAAATCGGCATGGCGAATCATGTCAAGAGCTTCAAGATAGTCCATTCCGGCGCGGCGAAGCGCCTTGTCGGTCATGGTGAAACCGGCCGGTTCTATGATATCGGCGCCAAGCCCAAGGCAGGCAGCCATGCGCAGGATTGTGCCTGTGTTTTGAGGGATATCGGGCTGGTAAAGGGCGATGCGCATGGAATGCAAACTCCTGTGGGGCCTTGAAGATTGTATTAAAGAAATACGCCGTTTTTCGAATCTGTGCCACAATGTCACTAGACATTCTGTTTATTGAATGTAAAAAAGGAGCCGCATTCGGGAATCCCCTGTTCCGGGGAGCCTGAAGGCTTTTGGATATATTCCGGTTTGGGGGAGCTGGCTGGATGTTTACGAGCCCTTTCTCTGGACTTAAAAGTTTCAGATGACCGGTTTGCACATTTTAGGGAGAAACCGTAATGGCGAATGCTGATACCGTCGATGAATCGCGGCGGGATTTTCTTTATATAGCGACCGGTGCGGTCGCAACCGTCGGTGCGGCGCTGGCGTGCTGGCCGCTGGTCGATCAGATGAACCCCGATGCTACCGTCAAGGCGCTGGCGTCTGTTGAGGTGGATCTGGCCCCGGTTGAAGTCGGGCAGTCGATCACCGTTGTATGGCGCGGCAAGCCGGTGTTTATCCGTCATCGCACGGCGGACGAGATCAAGCAGGCGGAAGCCGTTGATGTTGCCACCTTGCGGGACCCGCAAAAGGACTCAGACCGGGTTCAAAAGCCTGAATGGCTGGTGATGGTCGGGATCTGCACCCATCTGGGTTGCATTCCCAAGGGGCAGAAAGTAGGTGACGAGAAGGGCGATTACAATGGATGGTTCTGTCCCTGCCATGGTTCGCACTACGACACCGCCGGGCGTATCCGCAAAGGGCCTGCGCCGCTGAACCTGCATATTCCGGCCTATACATTCATGACCGATACCAAGATCAAGATCGGTTAACGATTTCCAGGGGGATTTTAAAATGAGCGGACACGCTACATTTGAGCCACAAAACAAATACGTAAAATGGTTCGAGGATCGCCTCCCCATTCTGGGGCTGGTGCATTCGTCGCTGGTGGCTTTTCAGACACCGCGCAACCTGAATTACTGGTGGACCTTCGGGGGCATCTTGTTCATGTTCCTGATGATCCAGATCATCACCGGCGTTATTCTGGCGATGCATTACGTGCCGCATGAAACGCTGGCCTTCAACAGCACCGAACATATTCTGCGCGATGTCAATTATGGCTGGCTGATCCGCTACATGCACTCAAACGGCGCCTCGATGTTCTTCTTTGCCGTTTATATCCATATTTTCCGCGGTTTCTATTATGGGTCCTTTAAAGGGCCGCGCGAGGTTTTGTGGATCTTGGGCGTGATTATCTACATCCTGATGATGGCCGCCGGTTTCCTTGGCTACGTGCTTCCCTGGGGGCAGATGAGCTTCTGGGCCGCCACCGTGATTACCAACCTGTTCAGCGCTTTTCCCATCGTGGGCGAGCCGATCGTGCAATGGCTGTGGGGTGGATATTCTGTTGGCCAGCCGACCCTGAACCGGTTCTTCTCGTTCCATTACCTGGTGCCGATGATCCTGTTCGTGTTCGTCGTCCTGCATGTCTGGGCGCTGCACGTGGTGGGGAACAACAACCCGACCGGCATTTCGGTGAAGAGCAAGCAGGATACCTTGCCGTTCCATCCCTTCTACACGATCAAGGATGCCTATGCGATTATCGCCTTCCTGCTGATTTTCGTGTGGTTCGTGTTCTTTAACCCCAACCAGCTTGGCCACCCGGATAACTATATCCCGGCCAACCCGATGGTGACTCCGCCGCATATCGTGCCGGAGTGGTACTTCCTGCCGTTCTATGCGATCTTGCGGGCTATTCCGGACAAGCTGGGCGGCGTATTGATGATGTTCAGCGCCCTTATCATGCTGGCGCTGATGCCCTGGCTGGACCGCTCGAAAGCCCGGTCGCTGACCTATCGGCCCATCATGGCGGTGTTCTTCTGGCTGTTTGTCATTGATGCGGTGTTCCTGGGCTGGCTCGGTTCACAACCGGCGGAAGGGATCTACGTGACCCTGTCCCGGCTTGCAACCGCCTATTACTTCGTGCACTTCCTTATCATCATGCCGCTGGTCAGCACGTTTGAAAAACCGCGGCCAAGGCCCGAGAGCATCATGCAATCGGTTCTCGACAAGGCGGGGGATGCCTCTCCTGCAAAAGAGGCCTGAGGGGGATCTGCACAATGATTAAGAGAAAACAAATGATGACAAGCAAATCCATGCGCAAGACCGTCATGGGGCTGGTGGCCGCATCTGTCCTGGCTTTGCCGCTCCTTTCCCAACCGGTGCTGGCTTCGGGCGGGGGCGCTACGCCACATGCCCAGAGCTGGAGCTTTGCCGGTGTCTTTGGACGCTTTGACAAGGCGCAGCTTAAACGCGGTCTTCAGGTCTATCGTGAAGTGTGTTCAGCCTGTCATGGGCTGAAACGGGTGGCGTTTCGCACCCTGGCCCAGCCCGGTGGACCGGAGCTGAGCATTGATGAGGTTAAGGCCCTGGCAAAGGAATACGAGGTTCAGGACGGGCCCGATGACGAGGGTGAGATGTATACCCGCCCGGCGCTGCCCAAGGATTACTTCCCCTCACCCTATCCCAATGATAACGCGGCCCGCGCTTCGAACAATGGCGCACTGCCGCCGGATCTTTCGATCATCACCAAGGCGCGAGGTTATTTGCGCGGTTTCCCAAACTGGTTTTTTGACCTGTTTACCGGCTACCAGGAAGCCGGGGCGGATTACGTCCATGCCCTGCTGACCGGTTATGAAGAAGAGCCGCCGGAAGGCTTTGTTCTGAATGACGGGATGAACTACAACCATTATTTCGCCGGGCACCAGATCGGCATGCCGCCGCCGCTTTCGGAAGATGCTGTTGAGTATGCCGATGGCACCAAGGCGTCGCTTGACCAGATGGCAACCGAGGTCACGGCTTTCTTGATGTGGACCGCCGAACCGACGCTGGAGCAGCGTAAGCGCATTGGTTTCCAGGTGATCCTGTTCGTTCTGCTGTTTGCCGGGATGATGTATTTCACCACCAAGCGCCTGTGGCGCGGCACCAAACACTAGGTGCTGATATACGGTTTTTTCAAAGGGCCTTCCGTTTTCGGTTGGCCCTTTGTTCGTTGAAAAACTTGAAAAACCACCGGGGGCAATATGACAAAAGCGGTTCTTGGCATTATCGGCGGCAGCGGGGTTTATGATTTTCCGCATCTGGAAAATGCCCGCTGGGAGCGGATTGAGACACCTTGGGGCGAGGCTTCGGACGAGTTGCGCTTTGGCGAACTCGATGGTCTTGCCATGGTGTTCTTGCCGCGTCATGGGCGCGGTCATAAAATTTCACCAACGGACATCAATTACCGAGCCAATATTGACGCCATGAAGCGCGCCGGGGTGACGGATCTGGTGTCGGTGTCTGCCTGTGGCTCGTTCCGCGAGGAATTGTCACCGGGTACATTCGTGATCGTTGACCAGTTCATTGACCGCACATTTGCGCGGGAGAAAAGCTTTTTTGGCAAGGGTCTGGTGGCGCATGTTTCGCTGGCCCAGCCCGTTTCTCCCGGGTTGGCGGCAAGGGTTGAAGCGGCGGCGAAAGCTGAAGACATCCCACACCAGATGGGCGGAACCTACCTGGCCATGGAGGGGCCGCAATTTTCCACCCTGGCGGAATCCAATCTTTACCGCTCGTGGGGGTGCGATGTGATCGGCATGACCAACATGCCCGAGGCCAAGCTCGCCCGGGAGGCGGAGATTTGCTATTCTTCCGTGGCCATGGTTACCGATTATGATTGCTGGCATGACGATCACGGGGAGGTGGATGTGCCGGAGATTATCCGGGTCCTGATGGAAAATGTCGAGAAGGCCGGGCGCTTGATCGAGAATCTGGCGCGTTCCTTTCCCCAAGACCATGAAGCTTGCCCGATTGGTTCGGACCGGGCGCTTGAACATGCCATTATTACCCAGCCCGGTGCTCATGATCCTTCTCTGGTTGCCAAACTTGATGCTGTTGCCGGCCGGGTTCTTGCCCCGGTTGCGGCCCGAAAGGAATAGGTGATTCCATGCCTTTTACCCAATATATCCGCAATATTCCCGGTTATCCCAAGGAAGGGGTGATCTTTCGCGATATCACGACCTTGCTGAGCAATGCGCAAGGTTTTCGCAAGGCGGTGGATGCGCTGGTGCAAAACCACATGATTGAGCAGGTCGACCTGGTGGCCGGTATCGAGGCGCGCGGGTTTATCCTGGGCGGTGCGGTGGCGCATCAGCTTGGGGTTGGGTTCGTGCCGATCCGCAAGAAGGGCAAATTGCCATGGGAGACAATCTCGGAAGAGTATGAGCTGGAATACGGCATTGACGCGGTGGAAATCCATACCGATTCCATCCCCAGGGGCAGCCGGGTTTTGCTGATTGATGATCTTATCGCCACCGGCGGTACGGCGCGGGCGGCGGCCAAGCTGATCGAGCGCTCCGGCGGGCATATCGTTGCCGCGTCCTTTGTGATTGACCTGCCTGACCTTGGCGGGCGCAAGGTTCTGGAAGATCTGGGGATCAGCGTGACCGCCCTGACGGCATTTGAAGGGGATTGAGCATCTGTATCGGGTCATGTTGCGAAGTCTTCAAGGATTGTTTTCATCACGCAGCGCGAAGCAGGTTCAGTCTGATAGCCTCAGGGCCATAGAGGCAGTGCGCGAGAGAATTACAGATTCAGGAGATCCGGGTTGGAAAGCCGGACTCGTGGCTATCGGACAATTGCACAGCCATGTATCCGTTCTTGAAACGGAAGGGCTTTCTGCCGATGATTTTGGCAAACTGGTGCTGGAGACCATGGAAACGCTCAAGGCAGAGTGGCAGGGCTGCGCGTTTGAAGATGAATACAGCTTTGCCCGCGCCTGGATCGGGACCGCCATCATGGAAGTTTATACCGCTTTGAAAATAAGGGAGTGAGCTCCCATCCGGTCTTGGTCTCTTGCCTATCCTGGCCGGCGGGCGATGAAGACCTGACCCAGAAAACTGAAAACGCAGCAGCCGTTCTGGTTGGCGCCTTCATTGCGGCTGACGAGGAGTCCCCAGTTGGGGCGTGATTGCAGTTCAATTTTTTCCACTACCCGGGATTTGTAGCTGATGGTGTCTCCGGCGCGCACGGGGGCGAGCCATTTCATGTCGCGAAAGCCCGGCGAGGGACCAAATTGCGGGCGCTCCCCCTGTTGCGGGATATTGCGCTCCCTGGCCTGTTTGTCCTGGTAGGCGATCATCAGTTTCATCCAGACCGAGGCGGTATGCCAGCCACTGGCAATGAGGCCGCCAAAGTGGCTTTGCGCGGCCTGTTCGGCGTCGATATGAAATGGTTGGGGATCGAATTGCCGGGCGAAATCGATGATGTTTTCCTGAGTAAAGAGGTATGAGCCGATCTCGATTTGCTCACCCAGGCGGATATCTTCAAAATAGCGGCTCATGAGCGGCACGACTCGCGGGTCTTGAACAACTGGGTGCCGGTCATGGTCATCACCGGCTCGTTTTGGCAATCGAGCATTTCCCAGTGCATTTTGCAGATGCCCATTTCCGGGCGTGAAGCCGAGATGCGCGATTCAATACAGGTGCATTTCATGGTCAGGCGATCGCCGGGGCGCACCGGCTTGAGCCAGCGGGTTTCATCAATGCCGGGCGAGCCCATCGATGCGGCTTTGAGCAGATAGGTTTCACACATCATCTTCATCAGGATACCGCAAGAATGCCAGCCGCTGGCGGCCAACCCGCCAAGCAGAGTATCTTTGGCCGCCTCTTCATCGAGGTGGAAGGGCTGGGGGTCAAAGGCGTTGGCAAAGGCGAGGATTTCATCCCTGGTCACGGTTTTGGCAGGAGAGCGCACCGACCAGCCGGGAGTGAAATCTTCCCAGTAATATTCGTATTGATCGTCCTTGTCCGCCATGGCGCCATTTTGCCGCAGTTTGGGAGAAATGTCATGAAAAACATTTGACCTTGAGCAAATGGGCAAGAGCCTCAGGCAACCACGGTGAACTGCCCCATCATGCCGGCGTCCTCGTGTTCGAGGATGTGGCAGTGATACATATAGGGGTGCTCGGGGTCGGCGTAATCGTCAAACCGGGCAATGACCCTGACAATTTCTCCGCCCTCGACCGTTACGGTGTCTTTCATTCCCCGCTCGCCCGGCATAGGTGGCTTGCCGTTGCGCTCGAGAATGAGGAACTGGATGTTGTGGACATGAAACGGATGGGGCAGGGGAGAGGTGTTCTCGATTTGCCAGATTTCCGTATCGCCCAGCTTGACGACTTCATCAATGCGGTCCATGGCCATGGTTTTGCCATTGATGCTCAGCGGTCCGCCGCTGCCCGTCATCATGGCGGGACCCATGCGCATTTGCATGACAAAGCGACGGGTTTTTACCGCTGTTGCGGCGTCCATCCGGGGCAGGGTCACCAGTTGCGAGGGGAGCGCCGGGGAGGTTTTGAGGGTTTTTGCAGGGCGGATTTGCAGGAAATCAATCTGCTCGATACCGCCGCCCATCATGTTCATCATGCCCCGACCCATACCGCGGCGCATCATGTTCATGAACCCGCCGGAGCTTTCCGAAGGGGCCGAACGCAGGGCAAATGGCTGGTTGCCGCTCACATCAACAACGATCTCGGCGCGCTCGCCGGGGCCGAGTTTGACACGGGTGGTTTCAAACGGCGTTTGGAGGAAGGAGCCGTCGGTCGATATCTGGTGAAAGCTGCGGTTGTCATCAAAGCCCAGATTAAAGAAGCGGGAATTGGAGCCGTTGAGAATTCGCAGCCGGAGTTTTTTGGAGGTGGCTTCAATGAACGGGCTGATGGTGCCGTTGACCATGGGGATCTGGCCCTTCATGCCCATCATGATGTCGTGCATGGACGATATATATTGCAAGGATCCATCGGCGTTGAATGAGCGGTCCTGCAAGACCACCGGGATGTCATCCACGCCATATTCACGCGGCAGGTCGAGCTTGTCGCTGGTTTCATCTTCCACTAGCATCAGCCCGGCAAGGCCTTTCCAGACTTGCTCGCCGGTCTTGTGAAACATGTGGGAGTGGTACCAGAAGGTGGCGGCCATCTGCTTGATTTCAAATTCAGGCGACCAGGTCTCGCCGTTTTCTATGATCTGGTGCGGGCCGCCATCGGCCTTTGCCGGAAGGTGCAGGCCGTGCCAGTGCAAGGTCGTGGGCTCGCCAATGGTATTGGTGACATTGAAGCGCACTTTCTCGCCGTTGCGCATTTTCAGGGTTGGCCCGAGAAAGCTGCCGTTTACCCCCAGGGTCGGGGTTTGCACGCCCTGAAAAAAGCGGCTCATCCCTTTTTGCATGTGCAAATCAAAAATCCTGATGCCATTTTCCTGCTTTCCGGCAAGCAGGGGGGGAATGGTGAGTTTGTTGATAAATACAGTACCGGCGCGGGAAGGAGCATCGGTAAAAAGGCTGAATGCTGTTCCCGCGGCAAGAGCTGTGCTGCCAAAAAGAGCGGCTTTCAAGGCGCTGCGTCGTGAAATCATGAATTTATCCTGCTCTGGTTTGGTCGTTAATTGAAATATAATCATTCCTGTTACGGGAAGCTCAAGGGTAAGACTCGATATTTTCGAGATATTTGAGAATCACCTGATTTGCCGGGGTATCTCGATTTCTTGGGGCAGGGTATTTGCAGGACTTGCAAGCTGTGGCTCTGTGCCCGTATAAAGACAGGGTAACCGGGGATGGACCGGGTGCATATGAAGCCCCGCAGCAGAACAGGGATCAAGAACAAATGCAAAAAGAAATAGGCCAGGTAGAATCTCTTACCCGCGAGGGAATAGCGGAGCTTTTGCGATCAAACGGGATTTCCCTGACCTTGCAACGCCTGGCGATTGCCCAGATCCTTCTGGCCAAACCGGTACACCTGACGGCCGAGCAGGTGTTGAAAAAAGCCCAGGAGATCATGCCGGAAATTTCCCGGGCTACGGGATACAACACCCTGAACCTGCTAAAGGATAAAGGGCTGATCCGGGAGTTGGTGATCGAACCGGGGCGCGTTATTTACGATTCAAATACCTCGCATCATTATCATATCTATGATGCCGATACCGGCGAGATGACCGATGTTCCCGCCGGTGACCTGAAGGTGACCGGCACCGCCGATCTGCCCCCCGGGCTGGTGCTGGAAGAGGTGGATATCATCATCCGGGTGCATTCCCGGCAGAGTTAAACGACAGGATCGTTCTGATCTTGCGAATATGACATTCGGCCTTGTTGAATCTATACGTTGAAGCGGAACAGGATCACGTCGCCATCCTTGACGATGTAGTCCTTGCCTTCGGCGCGCATCTTGCCGGCGTCCTTGCAGGGTTGTTCACCACCCAGGGTGACGTAATCTTCATATGAGATAACCTCGGCGCGGATGAAGCCCTTTTCAAAATCGGTATGGATGGCCCGGGCGGCGCGCGGCGCGGTGGAGTTTTGCGGAATGGTCCAGGCCCGGGCTTCCTTGGGGCCGGTGGTAAAATACGTCATCAGGCCGAGCAGATCGTGCCCCTCGCGGATCAGGCGGTTGAGGCCGGGTTCTTCAAGCCCCAGATCGGCGAGAAATTCGCTCCGCTCGTCTTCATCAAGCTGGGAAAGCTCCGCTTCAATGGCTGCCGAGATGATGACAACGCCGGCGCCTTCTTCGGCAGCATGTTGCTCGACTGCTTTTGAGTATTTGTTTCCCGTCGCGGCGGCGGTCTCTTCCACGTTGCAGACATAAAGCACCGGTTTGGCGGTGAGCAGTTGCAGGGCCCTGAAAGCGGGTTTTTCATTATCGGTGTACTCAAGCTGGCGGGCTGGTTTGCCCTCGCGCAGCAGTTCGAGCGTGCGGTCGATGAGATCGAGAGTGAGCTTGGCGTCCTTGTCGTTGCCCTTGGCTTTTTTCTCAGTGCCCGTGCGGCGCTTTTCCAGGCTTTCCATGTCCGCCAGCATCAATTCGGTTTCCACCGTGTCGGCATCGGCCACCGGGTCAATGCGCCCTTCCACATGGGTAATATCGTCATCCTCAAAGCAACGAAGCACGTAAGCCACGGCATCCATTTCGCGGATATTGGCGAGAAACTGGTTTCCCAGCCCTTCACCCTTCGAGGCGCCTTTCACCAGACCGGCGATATCGACAAAGGTCATGCGCGTAGGCACGATCCTTTGCGACTTGGCAATCTGGGCCAGTTTGTTCAGGCGTGGGTCGGGCATGGCGACCTCGCCCACATTTGGCTCGATAGTGCAAAAGGGATAGTTTTCCGCCTGCGCCGAGGCGGTTTGCGTGAGCGCGTTGAAAAGTGTTGACTTGCCGACATTGGGAAGGCCGACGATACCGCATTTGAATCCCATTATTTTTGTTTCCCTGTCGTGGCTAGCGCCACTCCGCGCCTCTTTGTTTTGTATCCCTGTCGTGGCTGGCGCCACTCCACGCCTCTTTGTTTGTTTCGTTAATACCTGTCTGGTTGCTTACCTGGTCAGTTTTGTTCCGGTTTGGCCTTCTTGATCGGCAGGTCGAGGGCGATCTTGTTCATGAAGCCGGCATCGTCTCCCTTGGCGATGAGGGGCGCGTGCCGGGCGATGGAATCGAGCAGGGGGTCTAGCCAGTCGTGATCGGCCTTGGCAAAATCGCTTAAAACATAGCCGTGAACCCTTGCCTTGGTGCCGGGATGGCCGATACCCAGGCGGGCGCGGCGGAAGTCAGGGCCGATATGGCGGGCAATGGAGCGCAAGCCGTTATGCCCGGCAACCCCGCCGCCGGTTTTGACCCGTAGCTTGCCCGGCGCCAGATCAAGCTCATCGTGAAAGACGATCACATTCTCCACGGGGATCTTGAAGAAACGCTGAAACTCACCCACCGCAAGACCGGATTCATTCATGAAGGTCATGGGCTTGAGGATAAATGTACGAATATCCCCCAGTCGGCCTTCGGCCAGTTCGCCGTGGAAGCGGCTCCGCGGGGGGGCAAAACCATGAGCCTGCATGATGCAGTCCATGGCCATGAAACCGACATTGTGCCGGTTCCGGGCATATTTTGCTCCCGGGTTTCCAAGTCCAGCAATGAGGATCATAACCCGCCATCCTTACCTGTATACAGGACTGAAAAGGATCAGATTATCTCTTTCAGCCCTGTTTTCCAGGTGTTCAGGAGCATTATTCGCTCTCGTCAGATCCCGCTTCGGGCGTGGTCTCTTCCATCTCTTCTTCATCTTCTTCCTCATCCGTGGCGGTTTCACCGGTGGACGGGACGGCAATGGTGGCGATGGTGAAGTCGCGGTCATCAATGGTCAGTTCCGTACCCTCGGGCAAGGTGAGGTCGGAGGCATGGAAGGCATCGCCAATGCCAAGGCCCGTGAGATCAACATCAAGGGCCTCGGGGATGGCCGAGGCGCGGCAGTTCAACTCAATGGTGTGGCGAACCACGTTGATAACGCCGCCCTGGGTAATGCCGGGGCAGTTTTCCTCGTTGATGAAATTGACCGAGATCTCAACCGTGAGAATTGTGCCTTTGCCGACACGCAGGAAATCAACATGCATGGGAAAATCGCGCACAACGTCGAACTGCACATCGCGCGGAATTACGCGTTCGGCCTTGCCGTCAACTTCAAGCATGTAAATCGTGCTCAGGAAATTGCCGGTGTTGACCTGTTTGAGCAGTTCAGTGTAATTCAGCGATATGCTGACGGGGGCTTGACCGTCGCCGTAGATAACAGCGGGGACCCGCCCTTCGCGCCTGACTGCCCTTGCGGCCCCCTTGCCGGTATTCGGGCGAGCTTCAGCGCGCATTTCTGCGATTTGCGCCATATGTCATTCTCCTTGGTAAATCTGGATGGTTTTAAGTGAATTGCCGGTGCGTCCTCCAGGGGTGCAGGCTCCGGCTGCGAGCGGGTTATAACGTTTTATCCGGGCAATAGCAACCACCCCTGTTATTGGCTTTTGCGCAGGTTCTTTCCAGGAGAGTTAACATTCTTGCCGTGTTGGCATATATTTGTTTTTTTAACAAGAATAATAGAAAAAACAAGGGAATGTGAAACGTGATGAAAACAAGCCCCCTGATAATCCTGATCTTGGCCGTCTTTCTTGTCTCTCCGGCAGCTTTTGCGGCAAAAACCGGCAAGATCACCGGCGGCATGGCGCATGAGTATCCAAGCTGGTTCAAGGACAGCTTTCTGGATCTGAAAGAAGATGCCAGCGAGGCGGCGGAAGACAACAAGCACACGATCTTGTTCTTGTCGCTCAATGGCTGTCCTTACTGCGCGCGGATGCTCAGGGAGAGCTTTGCTGAAAACAAGAACCTGATCCTGAAGGATTTTGACACTATCGGTCTGAATATCAAGGGCGACCGGATGGTGATGATGGACGGGAAAACCGAAATCTCGGAAAAAGACATGGCGCGCAAGCTGCGGGTGCGTTTTACGCCGACCATTATTTTTCTCGATGAAAATGCCAAGACGGTGTTTCGCATTAACGGTTATTGGGATCCGGCCCAATTCCGCCATGCGCTGGCTTATGTGCGGACCAAATCTTATAAAAAAATGCCCATTCTGGCTTTTATAAAGACACAAAAGGAAAAGAAAGTCTGGAATTTTGCCGCCCATGAGGAGTTGAAGGACATAAAGGATTTTGCTGCGGTCAAACGGCCCTTGCTGATCTTGTTCGAAGATGAAGGCTGCTCGGCTTGCGGGGAACTGCACAGCGAGATTCTCAATCTGCCGGGCGTGATTGATGTTCTGAAAACCTTTGATTTCGTGCGCCTGGATTTGCGTTCAAATGCGGTCATCACGGATATTAACGGGAACAAAACCACGCCGGCAAAATGGGCCGAAACGCTCGGGGTGCGTTCATCGCCCACGTTCATCGCCTTTGATGAGGGCAAGGAGAGGCAACGGGTGGACGGCAAGCTTTATAGCCACCATTTTATTTCCCTGCTCGCCTATGTCTCTGGCAAGCATTACAAGACCTATGAGTCCTGGCTGAAATACAACTCGCAGCGCACCAAAGAGATTCTGGCAAGCGGCAGGGATGTCAATATGAGCGATTCAGATTTGCGCGGTGCGCGGTAGCCTTTTCCCAGCTCTAACTCTTTGTTCTTACCGCACTTTTTATCGGAAAACCGGTTCCCACTTTTCCGGAATAGTTCTAGAGCAACGCGCGTTCAAGTGAACGCACTACCGTAGCTCTACCTGCTTGATATCGATCAACTTATCTGCGTTTTGATTTAGTAGAACAGGCTGGAGACGGATTTTTCATGGGCGGTGCGGCCTATGGCTTCGCCCAGCAATGGCGCGATGGAAACGGTGCGGATGTTGTGGGAAACCCGCACGGCTTCCGTGGCCTGAATGGTGTCGGTAATCACCAGGTTTTTCAAGGATGAGGCGGAGATGCGGGCAACCGCACCGCCAGACAGTACCCCGTGGGTGATATAGGCGCTGACATCGGTTGCGCCTTGCTCCAGCAGGGCATCGGCGGCATTGCACAAGGTGCCGCCTGAATCAATGATATCATCCACCAGGATGCAGGAGCGTCCGCTCACATCACCGATAATATTCATCACCTTGGATTCGCCGGGGCGTTCACGGCGCTTGTCAACGATGGCGAGCGGTGCGCCAAAGCGCTTGGCCAGCGCCCGGGCGCGGGCCACGCCGCC
>CAZHLV010000115.1:0-9921 GCA_964533415.1 uncultured Hyphomicrobiales bacterium | reverse complement strand
CAGGTAATCTAGCGCAGAGTTGCGCCGGGGTCGCCATAAATCTCTTGATACGGCGTCCATGAATTTTGCCGCCATGTCGCGCAGCGCCGCCGGGTTGGCCCGTTCAAGAAAGGCATGGGTCTGCGGATCGATGAGATAGGCCTCGAACAGCATTTCAAAATGATGCCCCGATACCGCGCCGGTGGTAGCGGCGAAGGCGAACAGGTTGGAGACGGTCTGGGCCATGTCGGCGGCCCCCTTGTAGCCGTGGCGCATCTGGCCGCTGATCCATTTGGGGTTGGCGGCGCGGCCCCGGACGATGAGGGAAATTTCCTGTTCAAGGGTGCGGATCCCGGGGTTTTGCGGGTTGGAATGGTCATTGTGATAAATGTCCGGCCTTTTGCCGCTCACATGTTCCGCCGCGACGGCCATGCCGCCTTCAAAATCGTGAAACTCGTCGGAATCAAGCAGGTCAAACTCGCGGGCGTCCTGATTCTGGACCACGGCATCAAGGGATTTGAGCAGGTCCTTCAACCGGGCTTCGTCCGGCTTGCCATCAAGCCCGGCCCCATAGGCGTAAGCGCCCTGCTTGATGTAGCTTCTTGCCAGTTCCGCCCGGTCTGTCCATAGCCCGGTTTCCAGCATGTCCTGCAACCCGGCGCCGTAGCGGCCCGGCCGGGCGCCGAAAATGCGCGGCTCGGCGGATTTTGCCAGCGGGTTGGCCTCGATGGACTCGTCAAGGGCGGCTACAGCCTGGATGGCGCTGTCGAGAAGCTCGATCTGGGCCGGAAAGGCGTCGCGGAAAAAACCGGAGATGCGAAACAGCACGTCAACGCGCGGGCGCTTGAGTTCACTCAGCGGGATGATCTCGAACCCGGTCACCCGGCGCGAGGCCGGGTCCCATTGCGGGCGTGCGCCAATCAGGGCCATGGCCTGGGCGATATCATCGCCACCGGTGCGCATGTTCGATGTTCCCCAGGCGGAAATTCCCATCTGGCGGGGCCAGTCACCGTGTTCCTGGAACCAGGCGGTAATCAGCCGGTCGGCGGAGAGCTGCCCCAGCTCCCATGCGGTTTTGGTGGGCACGGTCCTTGTGTCCACCGAGTAAAAATTCTTGCCTGTGGGCAGGACATCAAGCCGCCCGCGGGTTGGTGCGCCGGATGGGCCGGGGGGGATGAACTTTCCGGCAAGAGCGTCCAGCGCGCCTTTGATCTCGCTGGCGCCGCACGCCATGATGCGGGGACGGACGGTGTTTTCCAGCCCCTTAAGAATGCTCCTGGTTCGGGGCCAGTCGGGGGCGGCGGTCTTGCGGTTCGCCACCAGGTCAAGGGCCAGTTGCTCCAGCCGCTCCACCGTATCGCCGGTGATGCGCCAGGTTTCATTTGAAACTGCATCGAGGGCGGCGGGGCGCGGTCCGTTCCAGGGGGCGGCATAGTTGCAATCGAGCGGGTCGAAACCGTCAAGCTCAAGATCACTTGCCAGGGCGCGGATGAGAGAGGCGTCCTCACCCTTGCCCTGTTTACGCGGGATGCGCAGCAGGGCAAGGGCAAGGTTATCGAGTTGCTCATCCTTCGGGCTTTGGCCGAAAACATGCAGCCCGTCACGGATTTGCAGTTCTTTCAATTCACACAGGTAATTGTCGAGTTGCTGGAGTTGCTCGTTTTCGCTGGTCTTGTCCTTGATGCCGCAATCCTTGTCGAGGCCCAGATCGCGGGTTTTGTCGAGGATGCGGGCGCCGAGGCGTTTCAGGCGGCGCGGGTCAACGCCCGAAGCCTCGTAATACTCATCCACCAGCGCTTCAAGGTCCTTCAGGGGGCCATAGGTGTCGGCGCGGGTCAGCGGCGGGGTCAGGTGAGAGACGATCACCGCCGAGGTGCGCCTTTTGGCCTGTGTGCCCTCGCCCGGATCATTGGCGATGAAAGGATAGATATGGGGCAGGGGGCCGAGCAGGATTTCCGGGTAGCAGGCGCTGGACAGCGCCAGGGCCTTGCCCGGCAGCCATTCCAGGTTGCCGTGCTTACCCATATGCACCGCCGCATGAATACCGGTTTTTTGCCGGAGCCAGATATAAAACGCCAGATAGCCATGCGGCGGGGCCAGTTCCGGGTCATGATGGATGGCCTTGGCATCCATCTTGTAGCCCCGGGCAGGCTGTACCCCGATGGCGATCTTGCCGCATTGCAATACGCCGATGGCAAAGCCTTTGTTTTCGGGCCGGAAAAAATGATCGTCTTCCGGTAGGCCCCAGCGATCGTTGATTTCGTTTTGAACATGCTGTGGCAGGGCGCTGAAGAAGGCAAGATAATCGGCAAGGGGCAGGACATGCCGGACGGTTTTTCCCTTTAGTGGTGCGTTTGTCGGGCCATCTTGAAGCTGGCGCATCAGTTCGGCGCTGCTGCCGGGCAGGTCCGTGACATGGTATCCCGCCTGCTTCATGGCGCGTAAAAGCGTGATGGTGCCTTCCGGGGTGTCAAGCCCCACCCCGTTGGCCATGCGGCCATCGGATGAAGGGTAATTGGAAAGAATAATGGCGATATTACGCTGTTTTGCCGGGGTTTGGGACAGATGCGCCCAGTTGGCGGCAAGGGCCGCGACAAAGTCGATCCGGTCGGCGCGGGGCTTGTGGATGACAAGGCCGGTCTGGGAGGTCTCGTCATAGCGGCGCTGGGACTTGAAAGATATGGCGCGGGCGAGAATGCGGCCGTCGATTTCCGGCAGGGAGACGCTCATGGCGATATCGCGGGCGCCCAGGCCGCGCTGGTTTTCCTGCCATATATCTTCATTGATGCTGGCGAGGATGGCTTGCAGGACCGGTGCGCCGGTCCTGTCCAGAACAGTGCCGGACCAGTCCTCGCCCGGAGAGGAAACGGCAAAGCCGGTGCAGTTGATAATCACCGATGGCGGTGCATCGGTGAAAGCTTGCCAGATAAATCCGGTGGCAATGCCGTCTTTCAAGGAGGTGACAGCCATGGGCAAGGGGTTGATACCCTGATCCTGCAAGGCTTTTGCAAGGGCATCTATGGGGGCGGTATCGGCGGCTTGCAAAATGGCGCGGTAAAAGATGATCGGGGCAATGGGGGCGCCTTTGCTCCAGTGCTTGCTGATTAGCTCCAGATCCGCGTGATTTTCACCGGGCCAGTAAAACAGCGCCCGGGGTAGCGGCAGGGCGGGCTTCGGCGCATCCTCGCCGTTCAGGATATGGGCGCAATAACGAAGGAGCCCGTGCATATTGGCCGGACCACCTTCGAGCATATAGGCCCAAAGGCGGTTGACCTGTGCTTCGGGCAAGGTTGAGCAGTCCTCAAGGGCCGGGTCGGGGCGGTGATCGCCGGGCATGACGGCCAGATGGATACCGCGCCCGCGCGCCAGGGCGACAAGTTCGTCAAGCCCGTAGCGCCAGTAGGAGGGGCCGCCCATGAGGCGCAGGATGACCAGTTTTGCCCGGGTAAGGGTTTTTTCAAGGTACAGATCGACAGAGTAATTGTGGCCGAGATGGCTTAAATTGGCCAGGCGCAGGCTCGGGACCTGATCGCCAAGTTCGCGCTTGGCATGGGCAAGGGCGCTGATCTCGGTGTCGGCGGCGCTCAGAATCACGATATCACCGGGGGATTGGGCCAGGTCAACAGGCTCGTTCCCATCGAGAATTGCCCCGGCCTGTGCGCTTAGCAGGTGCAAGATCAGGCTCCGGCGGCAAGAATGGCCGCGGTGATGGCAGGCTTGTCGAGATGCGCCTCGCCGATGACCACGAGCGCCCCCCGGCGGTTCTCGCCGGTTTTCCATTCGCGGTCAAAATAAGCGTCGATGCGCGGGCCCACCGCCTGAATGACCAGCCGCATGGGTTTGCTGGAGATGGCGGCAAAGCCTTTCAGGCGCAAGATACCGTGATCCGTGAGAACGGGTTTGAGATTTGCTATGAATTGTTTCTGGTCCCTGATCTCGCCCAGTTCCACGGCAAAGGATTCAAAATCATCATGATCGTGATGATGTTCGCCGCTGCTGCTTTCATGGTGCGAGAGGCGTTCGTCATCTTCAGCCCCCGCCTCAAGGCCGATAAGAACTTCCGGGGGGAGCTTGCCATGAGCGGCGCGGATGATGGCGCCGCCGTTTCGTACCTGGTCCTTGATGCCGGTTTCGATCCGGTCCGCTTCGTCCTTTGAAATCAGGTCGGTCTTGTTCAAGATGACAAGATCGGCGCAACTGACCTGATCTTCAAACAACTCGCCCAGCGGGGTTTCATGGTCGAGCATGTCGTCGGCTTGCCGCCGGGCCTCGATTTGCGCTTCGCTCTGCGTCACCTTGCCCAGCGCCAGCGCGGCAGCGTCTATCAGGGTCACGACGCCATCCACGGTGACGCGGGTCTTGATCTCGGGCCAGTTGAAGGCGCGCACCAGCGGCTGGGGCAGGGCAAGGCCGGAAGTTTCAATGACGATATATTCAGGCGGTTCACTCCGGGCCAGCAGGTTTTCCATGGTGGGGATGAAATCTTCCGCCACGGTGCAGCAGATGCAACCATTGGCCAGTTCGATGATATCATCATCGCCGCAATCTTCATTGCCGCAGGCCTTGAGCATTTCGCCATCAATGCCCACATCACCGAATTCGTTGACGATCAACGCAATGCGGCGGCCATTTGCATTTTCGATCAGATGACGGATCAAGGTGGTTTTGCCGGCCCCCAAAAAACCGGTAATGACGGTAGCGGGGATTTTGCGGGCTTCAAGCATGGGTCTGGACCTGTTTCAGGGTGAGAGGCAATCCGGCGCTCATTAAGACAACATAATCCGCCCGTTGCGCAAGCCTTTGATTAAGTTGCCCCTGATAGTCGCGAAAGGCCCGGGCGGCGGCGTTGTCGGGCACGATGCCAAGCCCCACTTCGGAAGAGACAAAAACAACCGTTCCGTGCAACAGGGGCAAGATGTCAAGCAGTTGGTCACATTCGGCTTCAATCTGGCGGCCAGCCATCATCAGGTTGGAGAGCCACAAGGTGAGGCAATCCACCAGGACCATATGGCCGGGCCGGGCGGCGCCTTTCAGGCAGCTGGCCAGGTCAATTTCCTCCTCGATTGTGGTCCATGCCGGTCCGCGGCGTTCGCGGTGGGTTTTGATCCGGTCCTGCATTTCCGGGTCGCCAGTGGCGGCGGTGGCCAGGTAAACCGGTTTAAGGCCCGATTGCAGGGTGAGCTTTTCGGCAAATTCGCTCTTGCCGGAACGTGCGCCGCCCAGAATGAGGGAAAGGGATGGGGGCATGGATGCGTCTTTCATTTGCTGGTTTTGCGTCCGGGGGTGTTTTTCAGGTTGACTCTTAATCTGATTCTCGCGTTTTTTGGCAAACCATGTTTAAGAACGCAAAGCAATTCAATTCGTGGACGGCGCACATGCCGTCTGTTGATGAAACCGCCATTGAGCGCGCTCGGGCGCGGCAGGGTCAGCTTACCAAGCCGCCCGGCTCCCTGGGGAGGCTGGAGGATCTGGCTTGCTGGATGGCCGGTTGGCAGGGGGTTGAAAAGCCCCGGGCCGACAAGGTTCAGGTCATTGTTTTTGCCGGTAATCACGGGGTGACGGCAAGGGGAGTTTCGGCCTTTCCCGCGGAGGTGACGGTTCAGATGGTGGCCAATTTTGAAGCGGGCGGGGCAGCGATCAATGCGCTGTGCAATGTCTTTGGCCATGATATGCAGGTGGTTCCGCTGGAGCTTGATCGCCCGACGCATGACTTTACGCAAGAGGCGGCAATGAGTGAGGCGGACTGCCTTGCCGCCCTGAACTCGGGCGCTGCTTCGGTAGATGGGCGCGCCGATATCATGGTGTTTGGCGAAATGGGGATTGGTAACACGACCTCGGCCAGCGCCCTGGCGGCGGCGGTGTTTGGTGGCTCGGGCGCGGACTGGGCCGGGGCCGGGACCGGGCATTCGCCGGCTGGAATTGCCCTGAAGGCGCAGGTCGTGGACGAGGCGCTGGCGCTTCATGAAGGCCATCTGGATACGCCTTTTGAGATCTTGCGCCGCTTGGGCGGGCGCGAGATTGCCGCCATTGCCGGAGCGGTTGCCGCGGCGCGGGCCAAGCGCATTCCGGTGGTGATTGACGGGTTTATCGCCAGCGCGGCGGCGGGTGTTCTGATGCCGGGAAATGAGAATGCGCTGGCGCATTGCGTGGCCGGGCATGTCTCGGCGGAGGGCGCGCATAAGGCCATGCTGACAAAAATGGGTCTTCATCCCCTGCTTGATCTGGGCATGCGGCTGGGCGAGGGCAGCGGTGCGGCGCTGGGCGTGCAGGTGCTTAAAGCGGCTGTTGCCACCCATGGGCAGATGGCGACCTTTGCCGAGGCCGGGGTTTCGGACAAGGACGGATGATGGCCCGGGCGGGGAGCTTTATCAAGGCGCGCGGGGCCGAGTTTTACAGCGCCTTTACCCTGCTTACCCGTATTCCGCTTGCCGGTATAAAATGTGAAATCGTGCCGCAGGGGCGCGCCCTTTGGGCCTATCCGCTGGTTGGCGCGCTGATCGGCTCGTTTGGAGCCGGGGCTTTTGCACTGGCCAGCATGGTCGGGTTGCCGGTGTATCTGGCGGCCATGGCGGCGCTGGGGGCTACTGTTCTGGTCAGCGGGGCGCTGCATGAGGACGGGTTGTCGGATTTTGCCGATGGGCTGGGCGGGCATAGCGCACAGGACAAGTTGCGGATCATGCGTGATTCGGCACAAGGGGTTTATGGGGCTTTGGCCCTGATGCTGTCCCTTGCGGCGCGCGGCGGGGCGATTGTTGCGCTGGGCAGCGCCGCGCCGGTTGCCTTGATTGTTACACATGTGTTGGCGCGCGGTGTGCTGGCGGTGCCCATGCGGCAGGTTGCGCCGGCGCGGCACGACGGGATTACGGCGGAGGCCGGGTATCCTTCCTTTCCCATGGTTCTGGGGGCGCTGGTGGTGGCGGCGGTCATTACCGGGGTTTTGCTTTCAGCGCAAGGCGCGCAGGTCCTTCTTCTTCTGGCGATCGGTGCGGCGTTTGGCGTGGCCTGGCTGGCGCGGCGGCAGATCGGCGGGATCACCGGTGATGTGCTGGGGGCGGGCGAGCAGGCGGCGGAAGTTGTTGTATTATGGAGTCTTACGCTGACTCTCACCTGAAAAATACGACTCTTTTCTTGCGCGAGAGCCCAAAGCGGGGCATGATCGTTTCTTTAATAAAAACAAGAACGGGCGTTAGCCTGACAGGCAAGGCAAAAGGGAGCATCACAAGGATCGTGGATGCACAGGTTCCAGCGGTAGAAGTGCGCAGCCTGCACAAGAGTTTTGGCGCGCTGCATGTTCTTAAAGGCATAGACATGTGCGCCCACAGGGGCGATGTCATTTCGATCATCGGCTCTTCAGGTTCAGGGAAAAGCACGCTTTTGCGCTGTATCAACATGCTGGAAATTCCCAACCGGGGTGATGTGCTGGTGGGGGGCGAGCAGATTTCCCTCGTCAAGGCCAGGGGTGATGAGCGTCAGCCGGGCGATCATGCACAGGTTAACCGTATTCGCACCCAGCTTGGCATGGTGTTCCAGAATTTCAATCTGTGGTCTCATATGAGCGTGCTGGAGAATATCATTGAAGCGCCGGTGCATGTGCTGGGCCGGTCGAAGAGGCAGATGAAGCAACTGGCCCGTGAGTTGCTGGAAAAGGTTGGCATCGCGGAAAAAGCCGATCATTTTCCGGCCCAGCTATCGGGCGGGCAGCAGCAGCGCGCCGCCATTGCCCGGGCGCTGGCCATGGAGCCGGATGTGCTGTTGTTTGACGAACCTACATCAGCGCTTGATCCTGAACTCGTGGGCGAGGTTTTGCGGGTAATCAGGGCGCTGGCGGATGAGGGGCGCACGATGATTCTGGTTACCCATGAGATGGGCTTTGCGCGCGAGGTTTCTTCCCATATCCTGTTTTTGCATGAAGGGCTGATCGAGGAAGAGGGGCCGCCTGAACAGCTTTTTGAGAATCCTGAATCCGAGCGGTGCGCCCAGTTCCTGGCCACCAATTTTTAAAAGTCTTAATATCAACCAGACGGGAGTAAAACTGATGAAAAAAATAGTGTTATCCGCCATAGCGGCGATAATGGTGCTGGGCGCCGGTTCGGCAATGGCCGGGAAAATGAAAGTGCGCATGGGCACGGAAGGGGCGTATCCTCCATTCAATTTCATTGACAAGAGCGGCAAGTTGCAGGGCTTTGACATCGATATTGGCAACGCGATCTGCAAGGCGGCGAATTTTGAGTGCAGCTGGGTGACGCAGGACTGGGACGGGATTATCCCCGGACTGATTGCCGAGAAATACGATACCATCATTGCCTCCATGTCGATTACCGACGAGCGCAAGAAAAAGGTCGATTTCAGCAACAAGTATTACACTACCCCGGCGCGTTTCGTGACTTCGGAAAAAAACGCCAAGATGAAATTTTCCAAGGATATTCTGAAAGGCAAGACCATCGGGGTGCAGTCCTCGACTATTCACGAAAATTTCGTGCGTGACAATTTTGGCGATATTGCCAAGATCAAGTCCTATGACAAGCAGGAACAGGCTAATCTTGACCTGAAGGCGGGCCGTGTTGATTATGTGCTGGCCGATGCGGTGGCGCTTGATGACGGGTTCCTGAAGACCCCGGCGGGCAAGGGCTTTGTATTTACCGGGCCGAACTACACCGACAAGAAGTGGTTTGGCGACGGGGCCGGTATCGCCATTCGCAAGGGCGAAGACAAGCTTCGCAAGGCGCTCAATGCGGCGATCGACAAGATCCGCGCCGATGGCACCTATGCCAAGATCAACGCCAAGTACTTTGATTTCGATGTTTATGGCGACTGATCGATCTGACCTCGGCTCTCCCCCTTTTGCGGGGGGAGAGCAAGGGTATGAGGCAACATGAATCTTTTTGATTTTGCTGGATACGGGGATGAGATCTGGGGCGGTCTTCTCCTTACGCTGGGGGTGGGGGCCGGTGCGCTCGTGGTGGCGGTTCTTTTTGGGCTGATCGGTGCGGCGGGCAAACTCTCGCGTCACTGGGCCTGGCAAAAACTTGCTTTCTTGTACACCACGCTGGTGCGCGGGATCCCGGAATTGGTGCTGATTATCGTGCTGTATTACGGGGTGCCGACGCTGGTGCAGAATCTTGTGCGGCTTTCGATTCCCGGATACCGGCTGGATTTCAATCCGGCGGTCACGG
The DNA here is from genome assembly GCA_964533415.1 of uncultured Hyphomicrobiales bacterium. Classification (GTDB taxonomy): domain Bacteria; phylum Pseudomonadota; class Alphaproteobacteria; order Rhizobiales; family BM303; genus BM303. The sequence goes on along the minus strand of CAZHLV010000115.1, from coordinate 769 downwards.
CGGTTGTTGTCATCGGCCTGATTTACGGGGCATTCATGACAGAAGTCTTTCGCGGTGCATTTCTGGCCGTGCCCGCGGGGCAGATGGAGGCGGCGCGGGCTTTTGGCATGAGCCGGTTCAAGACATTCTGGCGTATTCACATGCCGCAGATGTGGCGTTTTGCGCTGCCCGGGATCGGCAATGTATGGATGGTGCTTATCAAGGCCACGGCGCTGGTCTCGGTGATCGGGTTGCATGATACGCTGTACTGGTCAAGCAAGGCGGGCGAGGCCCTGCATGAGCCGTTCAAGTTTTTCCTGATTGCCGCCCTGATCTTCCTGGGCATTACATTTGTTTCTGAACAACTGTTCCGCTACGCGGAAAGCCGGGCGCAGCGCGGCGTCCAGAAGGTGAGGCATTGAGCCGGATATGGATTTTGAACTGATTGCCAAGTCTTTTCCCGCGCTGATGAACGGAGCGGGCATGACGCTGCTGCTCACCGCCATTGCCGTGCCTTTCGGGCTGGTGCTGGCGTTGCCGCTGGCGATCGCGCGGCTTTCGCCCCGGGGGTGGCTGCGCCGGCCGGCGCATGTCTTTATCTATGTTTTTCGAGGAACTCCGCTGCTCATCCAGCTTTACCTGGTTTATTTCGGCCTGGGGCAGTTTCACGACACGCTTGAAGCCTGGGGGCTGTGGTGGTTTTTTCGCGATGAGCTGTATTGTGAGCTGTTCGTGTTGATTCTCAATACGGGGGCCTATTCCGCCGAGATTTTCCGCGGCGCCATTGCCG
>CAZHLV010000114.1:0-25888 GCA_964533415.1 uncultured Hyphomicrobiales bacterium | reverse complement strand
TGGCACAAGGCAAAGGATCTGAAGGCGCCGGAAAATCTCTCCCTTATGTTCATTCCACCCTACGCCCCCGAATTAAATCCGGTGGAGAATATCTGGCAATTCCTTCGTCAGACCTACCTGTCAAATCAGGTGTTCGAAGATTATGACAAAATCGTCGAGGCCTGCTGCAAAGCCTGGAACAATCTCACGAAAGAGCCCCGGCGCATAACATCAATTGCGTCTCGTAAATGGGTCAATATCGGGTAGTGGTTTCGCTCGTTGGTATTAGATCAAACCAGATAGCGCCAAACCCGACAGGTTGCCAAGTCGGCGGATAAAACAAGCCCAAGCTCCGGTCTATGATAGCTGGCCGCATGATTGAACTACAGGGGGGCGATATCACCCTCTTCCCAGCCCTTGCGGGTTTGGGTGGCGAATTCGGCAAAGCGTCCTTGCTCTATGGCGGCGCGCATTCCGGCCATGAGTTCCTGGTAATAATGCAGATTGGCCCAGCTCAGCAGCATCGAGGCGAGATATTCCCCGGCGCGAAAGAGATGATGCAAATAGGCGCGGGAATACTCGGACGCCGCCGGGCAGGTACTGCGCTCATCAAGCGGACGCGGATCAGCGGCATGGCGGGCATTGCGCAGATTGACCTTGCCGTAGCGGGTAAAGGCCTGACCATGGCGGCCTGATCTCGTGGGCATGACACAATCAAACATGTCAACCCCGCGCGCAACGGCGCTCAGGAGATCTTCGGGCCGCCCGACACCCATGAGATAGCGCGGGGTATTTTCAGGAAGCATGGGAGCGGTGAAATCCAGCACACGCTTCATTTCCTCCGGCCCCTCCCCCACGGCCAGCCCGCCTATGGCATAGCCGTCAAAACCGATATCTTGCAGCCCGGCGGCAGAGGCGGCTCGCAAATCTTCATAGACCGAGCCCTGAACAATGCCGAACAGCGCCTGACCGGGGCGCTCGCCAAAGGCGTCTTTTGAACGTTTGGCCCAGCGCAGGGAAAGTTCCATGGAACTTTCCGCCGGGCCTTTTTCGCAAGGAAACGGCGTGCATTCGTCCAGCACCATCTGGATATCAGACCCCAGCAAACCCTGGATTTCGATGCTGCGTTCCGGGGTGAGCAGATATTTGGAGCCATCGATATGGGACTGAAAAGCAACGCCGTCTTCGCTGATCTTGCGCAGCTTGGACAGCGACATGACCTGAAAACCGCCAGAATCGGTCAGGATCGGATGCGGCCAGCGCATGAAACGGTGCAAGCCGCCCAGCGCCGCTACTTGTTCGGCGCCGGGGCGCAGCATCAGGTGATAGGTGTTGCCCAGCACGATATCCGCGCCCAGCCCGCGCACCTGCTCGGGATACATGGCTTTTACCGTTCCGGCGGTGCCCACCGGCATGAAGGCAGGGGTCTGGATTGAGCCACGCGGCAGCGAGATTTCGCCGCGCCGGGCCAGCCCGTCGGTTTCATGCAGGGAAAACTTGAATTTTGAGGTCATCGGGTCTTTGTTTTCAAGTTTCTGGCCACTCAAAGCGCCTTGTCAAGAGTGGCAATCAACCGGTTGATTTCATCTTGTGAAGTGTAATGCATGAAGGAAAGTCGCAATACACCCGGTTTTACCGGCACATTCAAAATCAACATCGAGCTGGGTCATGAGGCGCTATTCTCCTTTTCACCACTCTTCTATAGCAAGGCTTTTACAAAATCCCGAGCTTCTTTTGCAACTTGCTGCTTGATGTCGTGTATTGAAATACCAGCCGTTCACCGGGGTACAGGATTTTATAGACGGCCTGCGCCATCAAGGCGGCCTCATGAAAGCCGGAGAGGATCAGCTTGAGCTTACCCGGATAGGAATTGATATCGCCAATGGCAAAAATGCCGGTTTCGCTGGTCTGGAATTTTTCCGTGTCCACATGGATAAGGTTTTCATTCAGATTCAGCCCCCACCCGGCTATGGGGCCGAGTTTCATGGTCAGGCCAAAGAAGGGCAGCAGGGTATCGCAATCAATTTCGATATCCGCGCCATCGCGCCCGCGCGCGGTTACACTGCTAAGATGTTTGCCGTCTCCATTAAGCGTTTTAAGCTGACCGACATGAAAATCGAGCTTGCCGGCCTGGGCCAGCGCTTTCATCTTGTTCACCGAATCGCGATTGGCGCGAAATTCCTCGCGCCGGTGCAGAAGGAAGATTTTTTTTGCAAGGGGTTGCAGGTTTATTGCCCAGTCGAGCGCCGAATCCCCGCCCCCGGCAATGAGAATTTTTTTGTCCCGGAATTGTTCCATCCGGCGCACGGCGTAAAACACCGAATGGCCTTCATAGCCTTCGATCCCCTTATAAGGCGGGCGTTTGGGCTGGAAACTGCCCCCGCCCGCGGCAATGACAATGATCCGGGCTTTGAAGACTGCGCCCTGGTCGGTGCGCAGTAAAAACCCGCCATCGGGTTCCCGCTCAAGACTTTCCAGCATATGACCAAAATGAAACACCGGCGCGAAGGGACGGGCCTGACGCATCAGGTTATCGCTGAGCTCCTGGCCGGAAATTTCGGGGAACCCGGGAATATCATAAATCGGCTTTTCCGGGTAAAGCTCGGCGCATTGCCCGCCGGGCTTGTCCAGGATATCAACCACATGGCTCTTGATATCGACAAGGCCAAGCTGGAAGATCGCGAACAACCCCACTGGCCCGGCGCCGATGATGATGGCATCGGTATTGATTATGTTTTCACTCATGATAAGGCGTGTCGCATTCTTTCGGTGCGGGTTTTGCGCACAAACGCAGAGGCGCTTTCCAGGAGTGGAGACTAGATGTTATCTGGAATAAATAAAAGTCAAAATTGCTGCTCGGGAATTTGCACCGTCAGGCCGTCCAGCTCATCGGTCACACGGATCTGACAGCTCAGGCGGGAATTGTCGCGCACGCCAAAGGCAAAATCGAGCATATCCTCTTCCGCCTCGTCGGCCTTGCCCACCTTTGCGGTCCATTCCTTGCCGACATAAACGTGACAGGTGGCGCAGGAGCAGGCCCCGCCGCATTCACCGGGGATGCCGGGTATATCGTTCTTGAGCGCAACCTCCATGACCGTCTGGCCGCTCTGGCCTTCAACGGTGTGAGATTTGCCGCCAGGTTCAATAAAGGTAATTTCGGGCATGGCAAACAGGCTTTGATCTGAGTTGGTCTTGTTGAATTAACTGGCGATCTTAATACGGCAAACACAAGCAAACCGCCAGTCCTATATGAACCAGCGGTTTGAAAAATCTGTCCAGAATGGCAAAAAGCCTATTCCCACATGATATTTTCAATGAAATTGCAGGCTTCGGCAAAGGCCCTGTCGAGCTTGGCCACGGCGGCAGGGCCATAGATTTCCCGATCACCGCCATGGAGCTGTTCAGCTTCATATGCGGCATCACCAACCGCCCAGGCGCCAATTCCGCGCGCTGAACCTTTCATGGTATGCGCAGCTTCTTTCCAGCTCTGGTCGTCATTTGCATGGCGCATGCGGTCGATGAACAAAACCGATTGCTTGCGGAAAAGCGTCAGGACTTCACGTTCCAGATCACGGTTTCCCATGGTAAACTTGGAAAGATGCACCAGATCAACCGGCCGCGATTCAATATCGGCTGCGGATTGGCCAGATGCAGGGAAAAGCTCATCAGCCGAGGATTGATAAATATTCGCCGCTATACCCATTACTCTACTCCTGTAAGCCCCTGTAGCGAAAACAAGGGTCAGCTAGCATCAAACTAGCAAGGGGAAAATAACATCCCGTTAAACCGCAAGAAATATTGCGAAAAGACAAAGTGCAATAAAGAATGCCTGGTAGATATTCGAAGTAGCACCCATTGCCTTGCTCCTTGTATCACGATAGCCAAAACATGCTGGCTGATCGGGAAACAAACTAGCAAAGGGCTGCTAACACCGAGTTAAAGTTGCAGCTTTTTCAAGGGGTAACAACCAAGAGGGTTAAGGATCACTTACCTTGCCATTTCCGGTTTGCGTCCCGGGCGTTTTTTCTTGCGCGGGGACGTGCGGGGCTGGTCAGGCTCAATCTTGAAGGCCAGCTTGCGTTCTCCATCGGCGGATTTCCTGGTAATGACCTTTACAACGCCGCCCTTTATCAGCTTGTCGAACAAGATTTCATCGGCCAGCGGTTTCTTGATATATTCCTGGATCACCCGGGAAAGCGGCCGGGCGCCGAATTTTTCATCATAGCCACGTTCAGCAATCCAGTCATTGGCATCCCTGGAAAGCGAAATCGTGATATTCCGGTCGGCAAGCTGGGCCTCAAGCTGCAAGACAAACTTCTCCACCACCTGGCGCACCACTTCCTTGCCCAGCGCTGCAAAGGCGATGACCGCATCAAGGCGATTGCGGAATTCGGGGCTGAAGAGCCGGTTGATAGCCTCCTCATCATCCCCCTCGCGGCTTGTGCGCTGAAAACCGATCGGCGGCTTGGCCATGTCAGCCGCACCGGCATTGGTGGTCATGATGAGAATGACATTGCGAAAATCAACCGATTTGCCATTATGATCCGTCAGCTTGCCGTGATCCATGATCTGCAACAAGATATTGAACAGATCCGGATGGGCTTTCTCGATCTCGTCAAGCAACAATACACAATGCGGATGTTGATCGACACCGTCAGTGAGCAAGCCGCCCTGATCGAAACCAACATAGCCCGGCGGTGCGCCGATCAGGCGCGAGACGGTATGACGCTCCATGTATTCCGACATGTCAAAGCGGATCAGCTCAACCCCCATGATATCGGCAAGCTGGCGGGCTACTTCGGTTTTCCCCACCCCGGTGGGGCCCGAGAACAAATAAGAGCCAATGGGTTTTTCCGGTTCGCGCAGCCCGGCCCGGGCGAGCTTGATCGCCGCGCCGACGGCCTCGATGGCCTTGTCCTGTCCGAACACAACCCGTTTCAGGTTGCGGTCAAGATCTTTCAAAACCTGGGAATCCGAGCGCGAGATGCTTTTTGGCGGAATGCGCGCCATGGTGGCTATGGTGGTTTCAATCTCCCTGACGCCGATGGTTTTCTTGCGCCGTTTTTCCGGCACCAGCATCTGGGCCGCGCCGCTTTCGTCAATTACATCAATGGCCTTGTCGGGGAGCTTGCGGTCCCCGATATATTTGGCCGATAGCTCCACCGCCTGTTTAAGGGCTTCATGGGTGTAGCGGATCTTGTGATAATCCTCAAAATAAGGCTTGAGGCCTTTCAAGATCTTGATGGTGTCAGGGATGCTTGGCTCATAGATATCGATCTTCTGGAAGCGGCGCACCAGGGCCCGGTCCTTTTCAAAATGCTGGCGGTATTCCTTGTAGGTTGTCGAGCCAATGCAGCGCAACTCGCCATTTTGCAGCGCCGGTTTGAGCAGGTTCGAGGCATCCATGGCGCCGCCGCTGGTGGCGCCCGCGCCGATCACGGTGTGGATTTCATCAATAAACATGATAGCGCCCTCAAGCGCCTCGATCTCTTTCACGACGGCCTTGATGCGTTCTTCAAAATCGCCCCGGTAGCGGGTTCCGGCCAACAAGGCTCCCATGTCAAGCTGGTATATGGTGGCCTCATACAGAACTTCAGGCACTTCTTTCTTGACAATGCGCAGCGCAATCCCCTCGGCAACAGCCGTTTTGCCAACCCCGGGATCACCGACAAAAAGCGGGTTGTTCTTCTGGCGGCGGCACAGGATCTGGATGGTGCGGCTGACTTCCTTTTCCCGGCCAATCAGCGGGTCAATCTTGCCCGACAAGGCCTTTTTGTTCAGGTTGATGCAATAATCATCAAGCGCCGAATTACCCGCCTGCGCCTCGCCCGGGGCATTGCCAAGGTCACGTTGCTCTTCTTCAGGCTCTTCATCCGCACCGCGCACCGGGCGGGGCTGGGACATATCGGCACGCTTGGCAATCCCGTGGCTGATATAGTTGACCGCGTCATAGCGGGTCATGTCCTGTTCTTGCAAGAAAAACACGGCATGGCTCTCGCGCTCGGCAAATATCGCGACCAGGACATTCGCCCCCGTGACTTCTTCGCGCCCCGAGGACTGCACATGCAGAACCGCCCGCTGAATCACCCGCTGAAAACTTGCCGTGGGCTTGGCTTCCTTGACCCTGGAGACAATCAGGCTGTCAAGCTCGGTTTCAATATAATCTGTCAAATTCTGCTTCAACAATTCCAGATCAACATTACACGCCCGCAAAACGGCGGCTGAATCAGGATCGTCCAGCAGAACAAGAAGAAGATGCTCAAGGGTGGCATATTCATGGTTATGCTCGACCGCAAGCCCAAGAGACTTGTGCAATCCGTCTTCCAGATGTTGAGAAAATGTTGGCATTATTACTTTCCTGTTACGGCTTAAAAGCCTTTCTCTCTCTTGTTTGTTTCCCGGTCGTGGCTAAAGCCACTCCGCGCCTCTTGATCTAATCCCGTTCCATCGTGCATTGCAGCGGGTGTTCGTGCTGCTGGCTGAACTGCATCACCAGGGCAACCTTGGTTTCGGCCACTTCGTAGGTATAGACACCGCAAACGCCAGTGCCCTTGCGATGCACCTGCATCATGATCTCAACGGCGTCTTGATGATTCTTGTGGAAAAATTTCTGCAAAACCAGAATCACGAAATCCATCGGCGTATAATCATCATTGAGCAACAACACCTTGTACATGCTCGGTTTCTTGACCCTCGTCCGGGTCTGGGCAACAACGTCCGTTCCCGCGCCGCCCCCGTCCTTGTCTGCTCCGCCAGCCATGAGAACGGCTCCATGTTTCTGATTGTATTGCATCAATGTGTTCTCAATATGAGCTCCAGCGCCATGCACAAATCCGTCATCACCCAAAATAGATAAGATATTTTACGATGATTTGAATAGGCATATCTCAATAACAACATGATGCACCATGACCGGCTGCGAAAACGCCGCGCGGGAGACGCCAACAAAAAGGCCGGTATTTTCGAATAAAATAACCGGAGCGGCGAGATTCAAACCCACGGATCCTTGCTCCCCAGATATAGATATAAGAGGAAAGAGAGACAATAGAGCAACGCGCGTCCAAGTGATCGCATTAGAGTATTTCCGGTTTTGACTGAAACAAAAACCTGGCTCTAACACCTTGTTTTTGCCGCACTTCTTACCGGGAAAACCGGTTCCCACTTTTTCCGAAGTGCTCTATCGTTGCTCTATCTGCTTGATGTCGATCAACCAGGCGTCCAGAAAAGGCTTGCGCTTCAAAACATCCGCGCCGGCCATCTTGAGCCAACTTGGAATAAATGCCAGAATATCATTTAAGCAAAATGCTGTACTTCAAATTTAAATCTGCCGGGAGACAACCGGCATAAAGCTCCCTGATGCCGATGCCAGAAAAAGGACAAGAGTTTGGACCTGAAACTGTTTAACACCCTGACCCGAAGGAAAGAGATTTTCAAGCCGATCAACCCCGAGAATGTTCGCATGTATGTTTGCGGGCCGACAGTTTATGATTATGCTCATATCGGCAATGCGCGGCCCATAATCGTGTTTGATGTGCTATACCGCGTTCTGCGGCATGTCTATGGCAAGACACATGTCACCTATGTGCGCAACATCACCGATGTAGATGACAAGATCAACGAACGCGCGGCGCAAGAAGGGGTCTCTATTGGCGAAATCACGGCGCGCACGACCAGGCAGTTTCACCGCGATATCGCCGCCCTTGGGGTCTTGCCCCCCAGCAAGGAACCGCGCGCCACGGATCATATTGCCGGCATGATCGCCATGATCGAAACCTTGATTGAACGCGGCCATGCCTATGTAGCCGATGGCCATGTTCTGTTCAGCGTCTCCAGTGATGAGTCCTATGGTTGCCTCTCCAACCGCTCCTTGGATGAAATGCTGGCCGGGGCGCGGGTTGACGTGGCGTCTTACAAAAAAGATCCCATGGATTTCGTGTTGTGGAAACCTTCCGCTGGCGAGCTTCCCGGCTGGGACAGCCCTTGGGGGCGCGGCCGGCCAGGCTGGCATATTGAATGCTCGGTGATGTCGGAAAAATATCTCGGGAAAACCTTTGATATCCATGGCGGCGGGCTGGACCTCATTTTCCCGCATCATGAAAACGAGATTGCCCAGAGCACCTGCGCCCATGGCAACACGGTAATGGCGAATTATTTCGTCCATAACGGCTATTTGCAGGTCGAGGGCGAGAAAATGTCCAAGAGCTTGGGAAACTTTGTCACGATTCATGATTTGCTTGAGACAAGGAAATTTGGCGGACGGGAATGGCCCGGAGAAGTCTTGCGTTTGGCAATGCTCAAAACTCACTACCGGCAACCGATTGACTGGACAGTCAAGACTGTGGAGCAGGCTTATGGTGAACTTTCTGGCTGGAAAGAAAAAATCCTTTCTCTGGGGATTTCATTTCAGAAAGAAAACGCGGATCAATATACCGGTTTGCATCCAGCAGAGGCGGTCATTGATTATCTGAAAAATGATCTGAACACAGCCGGCGCTATCGCAGAACTACACAAGCTGGGCAAGGCTGACGATATTTCAGGTGGACAGACTCTTTTTGCCACGCTTGAGTTTTTGGGGCTGACTTCGTACGAGGATATGGCCAGGCTTGAAAGCGGTCAGGAAAAGTCGGCGAGTCTTGAGGATCAGGGCATCAATGCCGGACGGGTTGAAGAATTAATTGATGCTCGCAATATTGCTCGCGCGGCCAGGAATTGGGCCGAAGCTGACCGGATCCGAGATAAACTCGATGCCATGGGTATTATTCTCAAGGATGGCTCGGAAGGGACGAACTGGGAGATCAAGCGATAAGCCTTTGTTTTAATTGAATCAAAACCGGGCTCTAGAGCAACGCGCGTTCAAGTGAACGCACTATCGTTGCTCTATCTACTTGATGTCGATCAACTTATCTGCATTCAAGTGATTCCACTTGAACGCAGGTTGATCTAACTCTTTGTTTTTTGCCGCACTTCTTATCGGAAAACCGGTTCCCACTTTTCCGGAAGAGCTCTAATCCGCGTCCATTTTCAGGGCCTGGATAAAGGCTTCTTGCGGGATTTCGACGCGGCCGAACTGGCGCATGCGTTTTTTGCCGGCCTTTTGCTTGTCCAGCAATTTGCGTTTCCGGGTGATGTCGCCACCATAGCATTTGGCGGTGACATCCTTGCGCATGGCGCCGATGGTTTCACGAGCAATGACCTTGCCGCCAATCGCCGCCTGGATCGGGATCTTGAACAGGTGACGCGGGATGAGATCCTTTAATTTTTCGCACATGGCGCGGCCACGGGTCTGGGCGCGGTCCTTGTGGACAATCATGGAAAGGGCATCCACCGGTTCTTCATTGACCAGTATCGACATTTTCACCAGGTTGCCCGGCTCGTAACCGGTGATGTGATAGTCAAAACTGGCATAGCCGCGGGTAATGGATTTGAGCCGGTCATAAAAATCAAACACCACTTCATTGAGCGGCAAATCATAGACCGCCATGGCGCGGCTGCCGACATAGGTCAGATCCCTTTGGCGCCCGCGCCGATCCTGGCACAGCTTCAAAACGCCGCCGAGATATTCATCAGGCACCAGTATCGTGGCTTCGATCCACGGCTCTTCGATATGGTCAATATGAACCACGTCGGGCAGATCGGCCGGGTTGTGCAGTTCGATCATGCTCCCGTCATTCATGTAGATGTTATAGACCACCGAAGGGGCGGTGGTGATGAGATCGATATTGAACTCGCGTTCAAGGCGCTCGCGGATGATTTCCAGATGCAAAAGCCCCAAAAAGCCGCAACGGAAACCAAAGCCCAGCGCAGCGCTGGTTTCCATCTCGTAATCAAAACTGGCGTCATTAAGGCGCAATTTGCCCATGGCTTCACGCAGGGTTTCAAATTCCGATGAATCGACCGGGAAAAGACCGCAGAACACCACCGGCTGGGCGGGTTGAAAGCCGGGCAGGGCCGCCTTGCAGGGGGTTTTGTCTTCGGTGATGGTATCGCCAACGCGGGTATCGGCCACCTGCTTGATGGCGGCGGTGAAAAAGCCGATCTCGCCGGGGCCGAGCTGGTCCATCATCTCCTGCTTGGGGCGAAAGACGCCGACCCGGTCCACCAGATAGGTGGCGTCGGTGGAGATCATGCGCACCCGCTGGCCCTTTTTGAGCGCCCCGTCGATGATCCGCACCAGCACGATAACGCCGAGATAGGCGTCATACCACGAATCCACCAGCATGGCTTTCAAGGGCGCATCGGGATTGCCCGAAGGCGGCGGCAGACGCTTGACGATGGCTTCAAGAACATCCTCGATGCCAAGGCCGGTCTTGGCGGAGATTTCCAAGGCATCTGAGGCATCAAGGCCGATAACATCCTCGATCTGCTGGCGGATGCGCTCGGGCTCGGCGGCGGGCAGGTCGATCTTGTTGAGCACCGGGACGATCTCGTGATCGTTATCGAGCGCCTGGTAGACATTGGCAAGAGTCTGGGCCTCAACCCCCTGGGAGGCATCCACCACCAGAAGCGAGCCCTCGCAGGCGGCAAGCGAGCGCGAGACTTCATACGCAAAGTCCACGTGACCGGGGGTGTCCATCAGGTTGAGGATATACTCCCTGCCATCTTCGGCGCGGTATTCCAGCCGCACCGTCTGGGCCTTGATGGTGATGCCGCGTTCGCGTTCGATATCCATCGAATCGAGCACCTGTTCCTTCATCTCGCGTTTCGAGAGCCCGCCGCAGATCTGGATCAAGCGGTCGGCCAGGGTGGATTTGCCATGGTCGATATGCGCGACGATGGAAAAGTTGCGGATATTATCAAAAACTGTCATGGGGGGCTGTTTAGCGCGGTTGGAAGAATTAGGAAACTGTTTTAGATCATCGGGCCTTTGTTCGGTGTCTGGATATTCTGAAAATTAACCATAAGCCGAGCAAATTTCCAGCTCCTCTCATGCTCCGGTTGACGCCCCATGCCGTTCCGTCATATTGTTAATATTCTGTTAAGAATTACAATTGTGTCCAGCGGTGCGTTACGTCGGGGAATTAAAGCGATGGCTCTCTTGAAAATGGCGGTAGATATCAAGGGTGTTGACCTGTCAAAGCTAAGTGTGGGGTTGCGTGTCATTCACGATGATGCGGGCGGGGAAAAAAGCGCCAAAACTTCATTCTTGAACATGACGCTTGATGAGTTGAAGGTGTTTTTAAAGGCTCTTACGGTTTCAGGTGATATCGAGATCACCTCTTCCCTGCTCAGCGACAGCCAAAAAGCCAAACCGGCGAAGAGCGTGAATTCCATTCTGGAACTTAAAAAGAAATATGAACAGGTGGTCGCCCACCACCCTTAAAGAGGGTTGCGGGGGGCATTGCCGGCAAGGTTTTGAATGAGTAGCAACAAGGTGCAAGCGTATGACGGGTAACTCAAAAGACGGCGTCTCATCGGAAAAAATTCGCAAGATCGAAGGCGGCCTGCGCGGCGCCGGCGGCGGGGCGGCCTCAACCGGGTTCAAGGGCCTTGACCTGGGAACATCGCACCTTGTCCTGGCCACGGTGAAGGACAACCGGGAGGTTTATCAAAAGGAACTGCACGCCTTTGTGTCGATCCCCTATTCCAAGATGACCAAATCCATGCTGGAGCGTGAAAAAATCCAGCACCGGGTGCAACGCCCCAACATCATCGCCTTTGGCAACCGGGTTGACGAATTTGCCAATATCCTGGGTGGCTCTACAAGACGGCCCATGCAGACCGGCTTGCTCAATCCCAACGAGCCGAAAAATATCGAGCTTGTGGAACTGGCCCTGCGTTCCTTGTGCGGCAAGGCCAAACCGGGTGAGAAAATCTGCTTTTCGGTTCCCTCTCCTCCAGAGGGCAATGAAAGCATGTTGCTGTTTCACGAGGAATCTGTACGCAACGTGCTGGAGGGGCTTGGTTACAAGGTCCGCACCATCAATGAAAGCCTCGCCGTGGTGATCGCCGAATTGCAAGATTATGACTTTACCGGAATCGGGATCAGCTTTGGCGGCGGGATGTGCAATGTCTGCCTGTCCTATCTGGGTCTGCCGGTTGTCACTTTCGCCACTACGCGGGCGGGAGATTATATCGATGAGTCTTCTGCCGCGGTCACCGGCGAAAGCGCAACAACGGTGCGGCTGCGCAAGGAGAACAAGGATTTTGACCTGTTTGCCAATGACAACCCCTCCAGCATTGACCGGGCCATGTCGATTTATTATCGCGAAGTGATCCAGACGGTCGCGCTCACCCTGGAGCGGGTCCTGAACAACACTAAAAACCTGCCGCCTTTCAAGGGGCCGATCCCGATCGTGTTCAGTGGCGGCACATCGCTGGTCAGCGGCTTTCAAAAAGAGCTGCGCAAGGCCATCCGCAAAACCTCGCTCCCTGTCGAGATATCTGAAATCATTCCCGCCGAGAGCGGTCTGAATGCAACCGCCAGAGGCGCGCTGGTCGCCGCCATGCTGGAAGGGTAGCTGGATGGACTTGAGCATTTCCGGTTTTGACTGAAATCAAAACCGAAAACGCTCTAATGCGAACCGCCAAGACCGGCAAAACCCATGAACGACAGGGAAAGAAGCCCGCCAAGCATCAGGCTCAAGGCCGCGCCTTGCGCGATATTGGGAACATTGGAAAGCTCCAGTTTCTCGCGCAGCCCGGCCATGAGGGTGATCGCAAGGGTGAACCCTGCGCCCGCGCCCAGCGCATAGGTGAGCGACTGGGTGAAATCATAGGCCTTGAAGGTCTGGAACAGGGCCAGCCCCAAGATGGCGCAATTGGTGGTGATTAAGGGCAGGAAAATGCCCAGTGACCGGAACAGGGCGGGGCTGAATTTCTTCAGGGCCATTTCCACGAGTTGCACCGCCGAGGCGATCACCGCGATATAGGCAATCAGGCGCAGGAACTCCATATTGTACTTGACCAGCACGATATTGATCCCGTAGGCGCAAACCGAGCTGACCAGCATGACAAAAGTGGTGGCCAGCCCCATGGGCAGGGCGGTGTTGAGCCGGGCGGAAACCCCCAGGAACGGGCACAGGCCCAGAAACAGCGCCAGCACGAAATTGTTGATAAGCACCGCATTGAGGAAAATAAAAGACAGGCTGTCAGGCTGCATGGGTCTTCTCCTCCGGTTCTTTTGCCGCTTCCATGCGCTGGTTGATGGCGTTGAAGATAATCAGCAGCAGGCTGAGGACGATAAACCCGCCAGGGGGAAGGATCATCACCACCCAGGGCTCGAAATGCGGGCCGAACAGATCAAAACCGAAGATCGCACCCGCCCCCAGAATTTCGCGCACGATGCCAAGGCACAGGAGCGCCAGGGTAAAACCCGCACCCATGCCAAGGGCATTTACCACCGTTTTGCCAAGCGCGTTTCTCGATGCATAGGCTTCGGCGCGCCCGAGGATGATGCAGTTTACAACGATGAGCTGGATAAACGCCCCCAGCGCATTGTAAAGGTCAAGCGAAATCGACTGGATGACATAATCCACGATGGTCACGAAGGTGGCGATAATCACGATATAGGTGGCAATGCGCACCTGCTTGGGGATGAAACGGCGCAGCAGGGAGACCAGCGTGCCCGAGGCCACCAGAACAAAGGTGGTGGCCAGCCCCATGGCCAGCGCGTTGATGGCGCTGTTGGACACCGCCAGCACCGGGCACATGCCCAGCAGCATGACGAAAACCGGGTTTTCGCGCCACAGGCCTTCGGTGAATACGCCAAGGGTTATGGTATCGCTTTGCTTGCGGGTCATGGCTGAACTTTCGGCGGAGGTTGGCTTTTCAAGGTTTCCAGATGGCGTTGCAGCAGCGGCAGCAGGCTCTGGGCGGAAGTATTGAGCGCCTTGCCGATGGCGCGCGAGGATATGGTGGCGCCGGAGATGGCGTCAATTTGCCAGTCATGGCTCTTGGTCCCGTGCTTGACGGTCACGATGGCATTGGCAAGACCGCTGCCATCGGCGTTGAGGCGGGCATCGAGCGCCTCGAAGTTTTTCAAAAAGGCCTTATCGGTCATGATCTTGTCGCCAAGGCCGGGCGTTTCGGCGGTCTTGAGCACCTTGATACCGCGAATGCACTGACAGGACGGGTCATAGCCATAGAGGATATAGATCATGTCGGCATAGCCCTGCGCCCCGGCATTGGCGGCGATGCCCAGCAGCTTGCCGCTCTTGCCGTATCCGGCATAAATCCGCACGCCCAACTTGCCCGAATCGGGGGGGAGAATCCCTTCTTTACCAAGGATGAATTCGCGGTGGACAACCGCGCCGGGGACAACCTTGAGCACGGCCCTTTCGGTGGCGCGGCGCTGGTTTTCGGCAATGATCGGCCTGGTGATCTGAAACACCGTGACCACCAGAAGCCCTGAAAGCATGGCCACCAGAGCAAGGGTTATAATCATCGCGGCCGAGGCGCTTTTGGGCGGTTTATGCGCGGCGCTGCGGTTACTCATCGCCATTCCCCCCCGGTTTTTTCCGCCGCCAGCCAAAAACATGGGGCTGGGTGAAATATTCGATCAGCGGGGTGGCGGCATTGCCCAGCAAAATGGCGTACATGACCCCCTCGGCCATGCCGCCGAACAGGCGGATGAGCACGGTAACAACACCGATGAGAACACCGTAGATCACGGTGCCCCACGGGGTGACCGGCGAGCCGACCATGTCAGTGGCCATGAACCATGCGCCGATCATCAGGCCGCCGGAGAAGATGACAAACAGCGGGTCGGGATAGTGCTGCGGATCAACGAGATAAAAAATCCCCGAAAACAGCGCCGCCCCGCCCAGAACCGACAGGGGTATGCGCCAGTCCAGCATGTGGCGGAAGGCCAGGTACAGCCCGCAAAGAAGAATCAGCAGCGCCGGGGCATTGGTGGTAAATCCCGGCTGCAATCCCATGAACAACTCGGACAGGGGCACTTGCTGGCCCTGGAATTTCTGCAGGGCCAGCGGCGTTGCGCCTGAATATGTATCAAGCGCCACATTGCGGCTCCAGGCGGCGATATCGGGGGGCGAGAGAAACGGCCAGGCCAGGCTGGAGGGAATAAAGCTGGTAAAGCGCCCTTCGAAAAATGAAGGCGGCCAGGTGTTCACCGCCACCGGAAAGGCCGCCTGTACAAAGGCCCGGCCAATGAGCGCCGGGTTGAACACGTTAAAGCCCAGCCCGCCAAATACCGCCTTGCCCAGCCCGATGGCGACAAATCCGGCCACCGCCCCCATCCACAAGGGAAAACCGGGCGGCAGGGTGAGCGCGAGCAGCAGGCCGGTAATCAGCGCGCTCCAGTCACCTAAAGTGTTGGGCTGGTTGTTGATCCATGCAAAAAACCGCTCGGCCATCAGGCAGGCGCTTGAGATGACGATTATCAGCGCCAGGGCGCTAAGGCCAAACTGGAACACCATGTAAGCCGACAGGGGCAGTGTTGCCAGCACAACATTGAACATGATGTTGCGCACATCAGCCCCGCCCGAGATATGGGGCGAGGTTTCAAGCTGGATTTTGGGTTTTTTAAACATTCTTTTCCCGGTTCACCGCCTTGGCGATCCTAAAATACTGGACCAGCGGGATATGTGAAGGGCAAACGAAGGAACAGCAACCGCATTCAAAGCAGCTTGAAAGGTTATAGCGTTCAGCCATCATGTCATATTCGCGTTTTGCCGCCAGCAAGCCCAGCATGGAGGGGTTGAGCTTCATGGGGCAGGCCTCAACGCAGCGGGCGCATTTTATGCACGGCCAGATGCGCGGAGCCTCATCACCGGCCTCAGGTTCTTCCAGCACCAGAATGCCCGAAACCCCCTTGCTCACCGGGGTATCAAGATCGGACACCGTCATGCCCATCATGGGACCGCCCAGGATGACCTTGGCGCGCTTGCCCTCATAACCCACCTGCTTGAGAATAAAGCGCAAGGGGGTACCGATGGGCACCCGGTAATTGCCCGGATTCTTGATCCCCGGCCCGACCACGGTCATCACCCGCTCAATCAGCCCCTCGCCGCGCAGCAGCAGGTAGCCGAGCTGGGCCAGGGTACTGACATTGGAGACCACGACGCCCACGGATCTGGGCAACTCGCCCGGCGCAACGGCGCGGCCCAGAAGCGACTTGATGAGCATTTTCTCCGCACCTTGCGGATATTTTGCTTTTACCACCTCAACGGTGATGGGAAATTGCGGGCGGATATGTTTCTTCAGCACGTCAACCGCATCGAGCTTGTTGTCCTCGATGCCGATGATCGCCTGCTCCGCCCCGGTAACCCGCATGGCATAGTGGATGCCGCGGATGATATCCCTGGGTTGCTCCAGCATTACCCGGTGATCGGCCGTCAGGAAAGGCTCGCATTCCGCGCCATTGACAATGAGGGTATCGATCTTGTGTTCACCGCCAGGCGAGGAGGCATACTTGACATGGGTCGGGAAAGCCGCGCCGCCCAGCCCGACAATGCCGGTTCGCTGGATGGCGCGCAACAGATCCTCACGCGGCAAGAGGGCAAGCTGGTGCGGCATGGCGTAGAGCACTTCTTGCGCGGAGCCTTCATGAACATCAATGATGATCGCCGGGGTGCGGGGGCCGCGCACGGATGGCACCAGCTCGATCCCCTTGACCACCCCGGTGGCCGGGGCGTGCAGGGGCACCGAGACAAAGTCATCGGGCTCGGCAATCGGCTCGCCGCGCACCACCTCCTGCCCCCTGGTGACGATGGAGCGTGAGGGCCGACCAATAAACTGGTCGAGATGCAAATACAGCCGCGGCGGAAATGCCAGGCGCTTGATCGGAATCCCGGCGGTTTGCGCCTTATGGGGATCCGGGTGAATCCCGTGGCGGAAAGTTTTTGCGCCCAGGGCGGAGAAAAATCCCATTTCCGTGATCCTTGCCCCCTACTGGTAGCTCTGGGCCCGTGCAACCAGCTTGTCGATGCCCTTCTCGCTCATGTCCCACGGGGTTCCAGGATGGATACAGCCAGCGGTGCATTTTTCCGCCGAGCGGACGATATCCTTGTAGGTTCCCCCTTGCGGATTAATCACGATGGCCAGTTTATCCTCGTTGTACTTGAAGATCCCCGGCGCCAGATCCGTGCATTCATCACAGGCGGTGCATTCAGGCGTATCGATCCAGACCGGCTCGTAATCCCCGGCGGCGGCTCCGCCTGCCGCTGGCGCCGGTGCCGGAACGTTACCTGTTGCATCAGGAGAAATGGCTGGCGCGGCAACACCGGATGAGCCGGAAAGACCCAGCAATGCCGAGGTGAGATTTTGCGCCATCTCCGTCCTGGCGGCCTGAACGGCGGCGTCCACATCCACCTTGTCCATCAGCCCGGCAACGCCTTTCATCTGCCGCCAGAAGGAGCGGCGCTCTTCAGCCGAGGTAACGATTTCACGCGAGCACAAGATGCGGGTCAGGTCGCCCTTGGGGCCAACGGCCCAGATAAAGGGGAACTTGCCTTCGCGCTCATCCTCATCAAGTTCGAGGAACTCGTGGAAGAGGACCATGTCATCATTCCAGCTCTCGCGCGGGGCACGCTTGAAATGCTTGCGAAAACGCCCTTCGCTAGCGGCAAAATCGGCAAAGGTGAGCGGCAGGGTAAGCTTTTCCTGCGCGCCGTTTTCGTTGGTGTATTCCAGCGTGTATTCGGGCCAGTCGCTATCCAGGGCCGGGTTGCCTTCAAGATCAATACAATCAGCAAAGGTTTCGCCCTCGTCCGGGTCAAAGCGCATCAGCGGATAGGCGCGTGATTCCACCGCCAGCTTGGACTGCTTGTCCATCTGGTCATCGCCAATGCCGTGTTCAGGCGGACAGACGGCATAAATGTTGAACAGGGCCGGACGGCGCGAATTGAGCCCGTCAATATAGCCTTCGAGCAGATGGGTTACGTTGGAGATCGCCCCTTGCAAGACAAAGCTGGTGCGATGCGCCATGCCGATGAGCGAGATTTCCTTGCGGATTTCCTCCTTGCCCTTCATGGCCGCGCCGTAAGGGCTCATATCGGCAACCTGCGAGATAAAGCCCGAGGTGCAGGCCTGACCGCCGGTGTTGGAATAGACCTGAGTATCAAGCACCAGAACCTTGATGGGCATGCCTGAGGCCATGGCGCGGGAGAGATTCTGGAAGCCGATATCATACATCGCTCCGTCGCCGCCAATCGAGACCACCGGCGGGCACAGCCGCCATTCTTCATCCGTGAAATCATTCCAGGTGAAATTCTGGAACTCTTTTTTATGCTCGCGCTGGCTGAACTTGCCGGCCAGTTCAAGCTCGGCCATGCGCACGGCCCTGAAGCCCTTGGCCATCTTGGCCATGTGCCCTTCAAAGATGCCCATGGCGACCGACGGGCTGTCCTGGAAGAGATGCGAGGTCCAGGGGAAGGGATAGGGGTTGTAAGGGTAGGTGGAGCCCCACACGGAGGTGCAGCCGGTCGAGTTGATAACCCCCATTTCGGCGCGTCCGCGCCTGGTCGGACCTTCGATATAGCGCCATTTGAGATCGCGCAACTGCTCCAGAAGCCCGGTGGCCCAGCCGAGCCATTCCCGGTCAAGCACGGTGTTCTGGCTGTCGCTGTCGAGCTTGCCCGAAAGCGCGGCAAGGGTGAGATCGCTGTCCGGGTCGGTCTCCAGCGCGCCTTCAATGGCGGCAATATCGGAAAGGTCCAGCCCCTCGGCCAGCTTGAGGCGGATATGGCGCTCAAGCCTCGTGACAAGATCATCAATATGCTTCAGATGCGCCTCAACGCGCGGCTGCATCATCGCCGAAACCGTGGCGGTGAACAGGTGAATGGCGGTTTTCTCGCCGCAGCCCAGGCAGGCCCCATCACCGCAGACCATGGAATTGTGGCTGCGCTTGTTCAAAAGCAGGGTCTGAAGGGCGCCGATTTTCTCGTCGATATCGTCAATGCGGCTGAACTGGGGGCTGGTGGAGGGCAGTTTTTGCCAAAAATCCCACTCCGAACGCATGCGCCGCACCGCATCACTGGTCTGCGCCAGGTTGAGCAGGGCCTTGTCATCACAGACCTCCACGCAGACCATGCAACCCTTGCAGGTGCCCGGATTGACGGTGACCGAGAACAACCCGCCCGAACCCTTGGCCTTTTTCTCCCGGTTGATCCAGTAGGGCTTGGTAACGGCAAAGCGGAAATCGGCAAGCGCCCTGGAGAAGGCCGCCAGTTCAGATTGCAGTTTTTCCCGCTCGGCGCCTTCAAGATCGCTCTCTTCAAGAACCGTGGCGATAGCGTCCTCCATGAGGGCGCGGACATTGGCGCTCTCGCCCGCCGCGTCAATTTCCGGACGCAGGATTTTTTCGATCCTGCGGGTTTCGCGGCGCAGATGCTCGGTCAGTTGCCCCTTGCCTTCAACCACGGATATGGCGGCGCTGAAGATCTCGGCAATGGTGTTGACCAGCCCCGGAATGGCCGAATCCGGGCAGGCGGTGTAGCAATCCCCGCAAGCGGTGCAGTTTTCGGCGAGAAATTCAGGATATTCAAAGCGGATTTGCGTCATGTCCCGGAATACGCCGGTTGAGGCGGGGATCAGGGACAGGGCCTGGAAGGGATCGGCAAGCAGGTCATTGCCCTCGCCCTTGGCGTAGAAATGGCCAACCTGTTCCCAGAAACGGTGGATATCGGCGCTGGAGCCATCGGCCTCGGGAATCTGGCGCAGCATGAGGGGCAGTTGCGCCGCCTTGCGGCCATAGCCCGGCACCCCGGCGGAAGCCTTTTTCCGGGTAATTTCGCGCACCTCGTCAAAGCCGCGGCGCACGACCCGCAGGTTATCCTCGACAACCCCCTTGCCCTTGCCGCCAAACTTGTCGTTGAGCTGGTCGGTGATGGCGGCGAAAAGCTTTTTCTCGTCAAGCCCGGCCCGCTCCATGAGCGGCGAGGCAGCGAAAAACGCCCCCTGGAACGCATTGCCCTGCATGCGCAGTTGCAATTCAGGGTTATTGGCCTCTTCACGGGCGATCCTGAAGCCATCCACGAAGAACACGCGGATTTTCTTGGCGATGATGAAATCCTGGATGTGGCGGGGGAAGGAGTTCCACAGGACATCCGGGTCATCGCCGCTGAACTGGACAATGAAAACCCCGCCTTCCTTGAGCCCGTAAAGCGGGTTGGAATGGGAGAACACATTGGGATCGGGCGAGAGCACCACGTCGACGTAATGATATTCGCAATTGAGCAGGATCGGCTCGGGCGCGGCCGACATGTAATAGGTGGTGGGCTGGCCCTTTTTTTCCGAGCCGTATTTGGGATTGGCCTTTACATCATAGCCCAGCAACTCATAAAGCGTCATGGCTAGGTTCTTGCCCGTGGTAATGGCGCCCCAGCCGCCAACCGAGTGCATGCGCACGGTAATCGCCCCCTTGGGCAGCAGGTTCGGATTTTCCGAGCCGCGCACGGCCAGTTCCGCGATATCCGGGTAAAGATCGAGCAGGTTTTGCTGATGCACCTCCTGCTTGGGGGTTGTGGCGGCATCCTTGACGAAATCAATGCTCAGATAAAAGAACTTGCGGGCCTTGCCATCGGGCAGCATGTTCTCGACCGCACCGATCAGCGCCTCGGGCTGAAGATCGCGGCTGCCAAGGCCATAAGCGCCCGAATAGAGCGGCGGCATGTCGGTGAATGCCTTGCAGGTGGCATAATCGGGGTAAGGCGGCTTGCCGGCGCTCTGCCCGTTCTCGATGCTCTTGGTAAAGGCGGCCCGGATCTCGCGCATCAGGGGCAGGTCTTCGGCCAGGGGCTGGTCGGTGCGCTCCAGAACCGCAACGCCCTTCTTGCCCTTGAGGGCATGGGTAATCAGATCACCGGGGAAGGGGCGGAACATGGTGATATCCAGCACGCCCACCTTGAGCTTGCGGGTGCGCGCCAGGTAATCGGCAATGGCCCGCGCCTGCGGGATCATGGAGCCCATGCCGACGATGACATAATCGGCTTTTTCCATGTTATAGCCATTGATGCGCCGGTAGCGCCGCCCGGTCAGGGCCTCGTATTCGGCCATCACTTTATCGGCAATTTCCGGGATGTGATCGTAAAAATAGGGCCGCTGGGCGGCAACCGCCTGCATGAAGGCGTCCTGGTTCTGCACCACGCCGGAGGTCACCGGCTTGTCCACGTCCCAGATCATCGGTACCCGGCGGCGGGTCTTGCCATAGAGCATTTTCTGGGCCGGGGTCGGGCATTCGATTTCATCATCGGGGCGGCCCAGGAATTCCGCGATCAACTCGCGTTCCGGCACCATGATCGGCTCGATGAGATGGGTGGTCAAAAACCCGTCCTGGGCCACCGCCGCGGGGGTAAGCGAAAGCTCGGCGATCTTGCGGCCAATGAGGTTGAGATCCGCGGCCCCCTGCCCGTCGGCGGCAAAAAGCTGGAAGAAGCCGGTATCGTCGATGCAATGATAATCATCATGGGCGCAGTGCACGTTGAGCGAGGCCTTGGTGATGGCCCGCGCACCGATATTAAGCAGATAGGGCAAACGCTTGCCCGCTGCTGCATAAAGCGATTCGTGCATGAAGGCGATGCCCTGGGCGGATGAGAAATTGGTCGCCCGCAGCCCGGTCATGGACATGCCCGCCGTCACGGCGGCAGCGGCGTGTTCAGATTCCGGCTCAATGAAAATCAGCGCCTTGTCCGAAACATTGATATGCCCCTTGGCCGTTTCTTCCGCCCAGTATTCACCCATCTGGGTGGAAGGGGTGATCGGATAGGCGCCCGCGGCATCAGAAGCCTCGCGCTCGCACATGACAACCGCCGTGTTGCCGTCAATCGCCATGCGGCGGCCGGGATATTTGATGTTTTTGGCGTCTTTCTTCTTGAACATGAGGGGTACCTGTTTGCGTGATCGTGAAAAAGATGGATAAGCTAGCCATGCCGGATGGGCAGGGACGAGGTTCGGATAATACGTTTGGCCTTTTTGCCCTTGCGGACCTGGTTGACCGCATCAAGCCAGACAATGGCCCCGGTGGGGCAGCGCTCTATGGCCACCGGCGAGGCCAGCTCGTTCTTGTCATAGTTGATGACGGCAAGATTGTTCCTGATCTCGATCAGCCCTTCGGGCGAGTCCACGGCGCAGCGCTCGCAGGCGTTGCAGGCCACCTCGCAATCGGCCTCGGCTTCCTCGTTGGCCAGCAGATTGGCGCAGGCCACCCACAGGCGGTGGCTGACCGGGTGAATGGAAAACAGGTTCTTCGGGCAGATATCAACGCAATCCCCGCAAGCCGTGCAGCTTTCGGCATCGACTACGGGAAGCCCGTGTTTGTTCATGGTGATGGAATTGAAATCACACACATCAGCGCAATCGGCCAGCCCGAGACAGCCCCAGTTGCAGCTTTTTGGCCCCCCCGCCACCAGCGCCGCGGCGCGGCAGCTCTCCAGCCCCGAATAGCGCGAGCGCATATGCGCCACATGCGCACCGCCGGCGCAGGCCAGGTAAGCTATGCGCTTTTGCGTCTCGCCCGCCTCAACGCCCAGATACTCGGCAATATCCTCGATTGCCTCGCCGGATGAGACCGTACATTCGGAAGGGGTTACATCGCCGGCAATCAGCGCCTCGGCAAAAGGGTGGCAGCCGGCTTGCCCGCATGCGCCGCAATTGGTGGCCGGGAGAAGTTCTTCCACCTCGTTGATGCGCGGATCTTCATAAACCCACAGATACTTGTTCGCCACCGCCAGAACCCCCGCAAGCAACACCCCGAGCACGGTCATGAAAACCGCCGCCCCGGCAATAAGCGAATAATCAGCCTGTTCCATCTGACCATGTGACCTTGCGGTCATCCCCCTAAAAAAACTTGCGCCGCCCTTTGCCCGAGCGGACCGGTTAGACTTATTCACAAATATCAATATTTGAAAATTCAATAATTTCAATCCATACTATTGGATAGCTCAATGATTTGCCGGATTGATGTATTTTAACTTGAAGGTGAAAAGCCAAAAAGCGTGATATGATGGTCAGCAAGGATACCTATTACAAGGAAAACCGCCTGAAAACCCTGCGCGCCTTTTGCCGCACGGTGGAGGCGGGAAACATTACCGCGGCGGCGGAAAAGCTGTTTTTGAGCCAGCCCACCGTATCCTTGCAGATCAAGGCGCTGGAGCGCGAACTTGGCATATCCTTGTTTGAACGCCACGGCCCGCGCCTCACCCTGACGCCGGAAGGAGAGGCCTATTACCAGCTTGCCCAGCCGCTGGTGGAAGATTTCGAGCGGCTGGACGAGACTTTCCATGCCCAGTTTGACCGGCTTGAGGTGGGCGAATTGTCCATCGCGGCGGGCGAATCGACGATCCTTCATATTTTACCCGAATTCATAAAGCGTTTTTCCGAGACCTACCCACGGGTAACCATAAGGCTGCATAACGTGACCGGACGGGCCGGGCTTTCGCTGCTGCAATCCAACGAGGTTGATTTTGCCGTTGGCTCCATGCAAGAGATGACCAAGGGATTTTTCTACCGCCCGATCATGACCTTTGACCCGATGCTGATCGCCCCGCCTGCCCATCCGCTGGCGCATCGTGAAGGAGTGACTCTGGAAGATATCTCCCAGCACAACC
Organism: uncultured Hyphomicrobiales bacterium; assembly: GCA_964533415.1. Classification (GTDB taxonomy): domain Bacteria; phylum Pseudomonadota; class Alphaproteobacteria; order Rhizobiales; family BM303; genus BM303. The sequence continues at coordinate 2,405 of CAZHLV010000114.1, read as the reverse complement.
TGATCCTGCCGCCCCGGCATCTGGTGAGCTGGCAGATCGTTGAGCAGGTCTTCAGAAAGCACAGGCTGGAATTCAAGGTCACGCTGGAGACCGGCGGCTGGGAAGTGGTGAAAAAATATGTCCGGCTGGGGCTTGGGGTTTCCATCGTCACCGGGCTTTGCCTGTCGCCGGAGGACCAGCTCGTGCAGGTTTCCTTAAGGCGGTTTTTCCCGCAGCGCTCCTATGGCATCGTCGTGCGGCAGGGAAAATATCTCTCCCTCCACGCCAAGGCTTTCATCAACCTCATTGACCCCAGCTTCATGGCCAACGCCAAGAGACGCGAGATGCTTTAGCAACCTGTTCGATTTGAGCGATAAGCCGTAGCTTTTTGTTATTGGCTATGTTATTGTTATGTATGATAAACTTCAAGCCATTTGAACACAGTCAGCCACTGCTGATGCCAATTGATCTTGGCGAATGGGTGGCTGATGATGATCTGGCGCATTTTATTGTCGAGGCGGCCGAACGCATTGACATCACCGCCTTTCATGTGAGCGCAACGGGATCGGGCAAGGCGCAGTATCACCCCAGAATGATGCTGGCATTGCTGGTTTAGTGTTACGCCAGCGGGAAATAGAGAAGGACAAAAACGAATGGTTGCTCGTAACCCTCGCCGATAATTGCAAAAGAATGGCAAGACTGATAGCCGCATAGTCTGCGCTAAATCAAACCAGATAGTGCCAAACCCGACAGTCTGCTAAGAGCTATTGACGAGAGAACGATAACAGGAAATGTGCGTATGAACTCACCCAAAACCGATCTTGCCGCCAATATTCCGTTCGCCGATAGTGACGCGACGAACAAGGCTGTCTCTGCGGGGTGGGCTGAAGAAAAAAACGGCGAGTCGAAAAAACAGCTCCGCCCCCGGGACTTGCGCCGAAAGCTGGTCAAGATCGCGGCCTTTTTTGTTATTCTCCTGCCCACATTGTTGGCCGGGATCTATTATGGCTTGATCGCTTCCGATCAGTATGCAGTGGAAGTCCGCTTCGCGGTCAGGGGGATTAAGTCTGGTGGCGGCAGTGATCTTCTCAGCATGGTGACCGGCATTCCTTCAGGCGGTTCACCGGTAGCCGATTCCTATATTCTGATGGATTATATCCGCTCCCGGGAAATTCTTGAAAAACTCCGCCAGAAAATTGATATGAACGCGGTTTATGGCAGCCAAAAAGCTGATTTCTTGTCAGCATTCCGCCCGGATGAACCTATTGAGGATTTTGTCGAGTACTGGAAAAAAATGACTACCCTGAGCTACGACAGCAGCTCGCAGATCATTGTAGTCGAAGTGCGCGCCTTTACCCCTGAGGACGCCAAAATGATTGCCCAGAATGTACTTGCTCTGAGCGAGGAACTGGTCAATGAGCTTTCGGCCAAGGCCAGGAGCGATGCGGTTGGCCATGCCGAGAAAGAGGTTGCACGGATGGAGAAACGGCTTCGCAAAAGCCGGCAGGCTGTCCGATCTTTCCGGGAAAAAGAACAGGTGATTGACCCGTCTAAAACGGCAGAATCCAAACTTGGTATTCTATCTCAACTCGAAGTTCAATTGACAACGGAGAGGGCTAAATTGAGTTCATTAATTCAATTTATGGATAAGGATTCGCCGCGCATAATGGTCCTGACCGGAAAAATCAAGGCATTAAAAAAACAGGTGGAAAGCGAGCGAGCAAAACTTGGGGAAAGCGGCGGAAAAAACAACGGCGCCCTGACCGGATTACTGGAGGATTATCGCATCTTGCTGATGGATCAGGAATTTGCCGAAAAAGCTTATATATCGGCCCTCACGTCTTTGGAAACGGCGCGTCTTGAAGCCGGGCGGCAGCAGCGTTATCTGGCGACATTTGTTCATCCAGCATTGCCGGAAGATTCTCTTTACCCAAAACGCCTGCTGAATTTTTTTCTTACCTTTATCGTATCAATTGTTGTCTGGGCAATTGGCATACTGATCGTTTATGCCGTTCGCGACCATGCAATGTAACAAACGCATGCTCCTACCCGCTTTTCATCCTTAAAGTATCCGAAAAAGCGGGATAAACCGGTTTTTTCCGATAAGAAGCGCGGTAGAAACCAGGAGTTAGAGCCCGGTTTTGTTTCAGTCAAAACCGGAAACTGCTAGAGCAACGCGCGTTGAAGTGACGCACTAATGAAGCTATCAGGGTACTTGATACCATTGTTCAGATTGCTGCACTTGATCGTGACCTGACAAGCCCACCGGATTCGCCCTCTAACGGCGACAGGTATATTATTGGCGCTTCAGCCTCAGGTGAGTGGTCAGGCAAAGATGGTCGTATCGCGACATGTAGTGGTTCCGACTTAATCTGACAGTTGACCGTTTTTCGGTAGCGCCCAGAATCTTTCGCACATTTTCTATG
>CAZHLV010000113.1:0-17061 GCA_964533415.1 uncultured Hyphomicrobiales bacterium | reverse complement strand
CCCCACGGCGGCTCATTGCATTTTTCACCGCAATCCCTGACGGGAAAAATCTATTTTACCGCCGAGCGGCTGTTTGAACGCTGGACGGATGGCATTGTCTTTGAAAGCCGGTACGGACTTGATACCTATATATCCAAAATCGGCACGCCACGATGTCCGGCGCAGGTCATTCATAATGGCCTGAGGGATGAGGAATTCAAGCCTGTTCAGGCCGCCCCCGATGCTGCTGATTTTCTTTACCTTGGTGAACTCAGGCAACTCAAGGGGGTTGATGTGTTTTTAAAGGCGCTGGCGCGGCAAGACAGCACCTTGCCGGTTCGCGCCGTGATCGTGGGATCGGGCCCCGATGAGGCAGCTTTCCGGTCTTTGCGTGATGAACTGGAGCTTGCCGACCAGGTTGCCTTCAAGGCTCCCATGCCCATCCGTGAAGCTTTCAGGCTGGGGCGGGTGATGGTCATGCCATCGCGGGCGGAATCTTTTCCCTATGTGGTCCTGGAGACAATTGCCGCTGCCGTACCGCTCATCACGACGCGGGTTGGCGGAATACCGGAAATCTTCGGCAAGCAGCGCGAGCGCCTGCTGGCTCCAGGGGATGTCGGGGCCTTGACGGCGGCCATGGCGGCGGCAAGGCAAAACCCGGACAAGGCGCGCAATGAAGCGCTTGAACTTGCCGCGACCTTAAAGGGAAAATTCACGCTTGAGCGCATGGTTGAGCAGATCGCTGCTCTTTACCACCAGATTCTGAAAACAAAAACCCCCTTGAAAACCAAATATGAAGGTTTGGGCGATACTCTTGAAGACCAAAACTCAAATAAAAACGCGTGAATACGGGATGCAGATCATGAGTGAAGGTCATAGTGAATTCATAAAAGATGAAATCGTCGAAGAGCCTGGCGAGCCCGATGAGATTCAGTCCGTTTGCCCGCCCTCCCCGCCCAAGCTGAAACCTGAAGCCATTGCGCAAGTTAAAAAAGCCTCCCCGGAACGGATTCACGATTCAACGTTTCTGGGCGTTTTCCGGTTTCTGGATTTCTTGTTCATCACCATGGCCGGCTTTCTGGTCTACGAGGTTTACCTGAGCCAGGATGAAGCCGAGATGATGCGGGTTTACGGCTTTGTCGCCGCCGGGGCCGCGATTATCACGGTGGCCCTGTTCCAGAAGATGAAGCTCTATTCGATCCGGGCCTTGCAGACATTCGCCCGATCTTCGGGCAAGGCGGTCCTGGCGCTGGGGATTGTGGTCGTCATTCTCACGGCCCTGGCCTTTTTCTTCAAGGCCGGGCTGGATTTCTCGCGTCTTTCGCTGGTGTTCTGGTTTCTGGCCAGTGCAGGCTACCTGGTCATTTCGCGCATTGCCGGGGCGTTGCTGGTGCGGAAATGGACCCGCAACGGGCGCCTTAACCGCCGCGCGGTGATCGTTGGCGGCGGACCACGGGCTGAGGAACTGATCGACGCACTGGAAAAATCGCAGGATACCGGCATTGAGATCGTGGGGGTTTTTGATGACCGCGATGATGGCCGCAGCCCCGGCGAGGTGGGGCGGTATCACAAGCTGGGCAATATTGACGAGTTGGTGGAGTTTGTCCGCGAAACGCGCATAGACCTGCTGATCGTTACCCTGCCACTGAGCGCCGAGACACGGCTTTTGCAGATGCTCAAGAAATTGTGGATTTTGCCGGTTGATATTCGCCTGAGCGCCCATTCCACCAAGCTGCGGTTTCAGCCCAGCGCCTATTCGTATATCGGCGAGGTTCCGTTTTTCGACATGTTCGACCGCCCGCTGAAGGGCTGGGATACGGTGTTGAAGGAAATCGAGGACCGGGTTCTGGGAAGCATTCTTCTGGTCCTGAGCGCGCCGGTCATGGCGCTGGTGGCGATTGCCATAAAGCTCGATTCCAGGGGGCCGGTGTTTTTCAAGCAAAAACGCTATGGGTTCAATAACGAGATGATCGAGGTGTACAAGTTTCGCTCCATGTATACCGATATGGCCGATGCCGATGCCTCGAAACTGGCCACCAAGGACGATCCGCGCATTACGAGGGTCGGGCGGTTTATCCGCAAGACGAGTCTTGATGAACTGCCGCAATTCCTCAATGTGGTAAAGGGTGAACTGGCCATAGTAGGCCCGCGCCCCCATGCGGTCATGGCCAGCGCGGCGAATCATCTTTATGTGGATGTGGTGGAAGGGTATTTCGCACGCCACCGGGTGAAACCGGGGATTACCGGCTGGGCCCAGATCAATGGCTGGCGCGGAGAAACCGACACCAGGGAAAAAATCCAGCGGCGTACGGAATGTGATCTGTATTACATTGAAAACTGGTCAGTCCTGTTTGACCTTTACATAATCGCCCTGACCCCGTTTGCGCTGTTCAATACCGAAAATGCCTACTAGGCGCTGCAAACACCTTAACCAAGGGATGGCCGGACAACATGATGCAATCTCGAATAGCGCCTCATTTATCCAGCCAGACGCCTGTATTCAGCAACCCGGACAAGATTCGCACGCGGATCATTTTCGTGATCTTCATCAGTTCCGGCTTTGTCTTGCGCGAGCCTGCGCCTTATGACCTTTTCACCCTTGGGCTCATAGGCCTTACGTTATTGACAGGCCTGAAAGTTCCGCGCGGGCTTGGCGTTCCGTCTGTTCTGCTGGTTGTATTTTTTATTTTTGACCTGGTTGGGGTGTTGTCTGCCTTTGAGCCGGGAAAAGCGCGAATGCATGCTTTCGTGACCATTTATCTTGGCGTTACATCGTTGTTTTTTGCCTGCCTGATCGCAAGGGATTCGGAAGAAATCCTGCGCAAGATATTCCTGGCCTATGCCATTGGCGCCATGATAACCGCGATTGTCGGTATTATCGGGTATTTTGGCCATATCGAGTTGTTTACCCTGTATGGACGCGCCAAGGGCTTGTTCAAGGATCCGAATGTTTTCGGGCCATTTTTGATCCCGCCGGCGCTTTACGCGATCAAGAAACTAATTAATTCGCCGCTCAAACGCGCCTGGCCGTGGATGGGCGTTCTGGCCGTGCTCATCATCGCCATATTGCTGAGTTTCTCACGCGCTGCCTGGGGACATTTTATCCTCTCGTCCATCATGATGATTTGCATGATGTTTTTCCTCACCGCCAATGGACGCAAGAAACGAAGGATCCTGAATTATATCGGCATAATCAGCATTATGGCGGTTGTTCTGGTGATGGTTCTGATTAGCATGAAGTCCGTTGGCGGGCTGTTTACACAAAGGCTGTCCCTCACCCAGAGTTATGACGTGGCGGAAAATGGCGGGCGGTTTTATGGTCACTGGATTGCCCTGAAAACCATATTTGTAAACCCGTTTGGCGTTGGCCCCTTGTCCTTTGCCAAGATTTACGGGGCGGACCCGCATAACGTCTATCTGCAAACAGCCCTTACGGCGGGCTGGTTTGGCGGACTGGCTTATCTGGCGCTGATTCTGGTCACCATCAAGCGGGGATTCAGCTTCTTGTTTCGCAAAACGCCGGTGCAGGAATTGTTCTTTATCTGCTATGCCTCGTTCGTGCCCCTGGCCATTGAAGGCATTATCATTGATACCGATCACTGGCGGCATTTTTACCTGCTTCTGGGGCTTATCTGGGGCATGATGGCAACATACCGGAATTATGGCCGGGCGCCCTCTCCTGATACCCAGAGGCAAAATCCAGCCCTTGCGCCATCACCTGGCGGGATCAGGCTTCATCCAGGTCAAAATCCAGAATGGCCATCTGGAAATTGTAACAAAGATCTCCATCTTCATCGTCACGGAAGATCAGGCCGATAAATTCATCGCCAATATACACCTCAACCGAATCATCCGCGCCGGGGCGCTGGCGCAGTTCGATACTCTCCAGTTTGAATTTCTTTTTCAGATAGTTCTCAAGACGCCCGATTTCTTTTCCGTTCACTGTCACTTCCTCATTGCTTGGGGCAAGCCCCGGAACTGTTCATTCCACGATCATGTTGCCCATGCCAGCTACCAGAGCCAAACGTATTTCACGTTTGCACTTTAACCGGATTCGTATCTTCACGGGAATAACAAGCGGGATGCCATAAATTCAAGTGCCGGTATTAATCGTCATTGTCCCGGCTGGCAAGGGTCTGGTTCATGGAAAGGGCCGGTTCTGAACATCCTGCCTCTCCCATGATCCTTGCCGGAACGCCCGCAACGGTGACATTGGGGGGAACATCGGCAAGAACCACGGAGCCGGCGGCAATTCTGGTGCAGCAGCCCACTTCAATATTGCCGAGGATTTTCGCGCCAGCCCCGATCAGCACACCGCGGCGGATTTTCGGGTGCCGGTCGCCATGCGCCTTGCCGGTGCCGCCCAGCGTGACATCGTGAAGGATGGAAACTTCATCTTCAACCACCGCCGTCTGGCCGATCACGATGGCATGGGCATGATCGAGAAACACCCCCCGGCCAATCCGGGCCTCGGGGTGGATATCCACGGTAAAGCATCTTGACGAGCGGCTTTGCAGGTAAAGGGCGAAATCGCGCCGCCCGTGCCCCCACAGCCAATGGGCCAGCCGGTGGGCCTGCAAGGCCTGAAAGCCCTTGAAATAGAGCACCGGATCAAGATAGCGCCCGCAGGCCGGATCGCGCTCAAACACCGCCACCACGTCGGCGCGGATAGCCTCGCAAACGGCAGGTTCATCCTTTATCATGTCCTCAAAAGCCTGACGGATCAGGGTGGAGCGGATATCGGAGTGGTCCAGCGCCTCGGCAATGCGGTAGGCGATGGCCTGTTCAAGCGAGGCGTGGTTGAGAATCGAGGAAAACAAAAAGCCGGAGAATTGCGGCTCCCGGTGCGCGGCCTCTTCAGCTTCTGCGCAAACTCTGGACCAAACCGGGTCAATCCGGTCGGTTGCGCGGCGTTTTTGTAAAGACGGGCCGTTACCGGGCATGGGCTTATCCTCGTGTTGCGGGTTTCCTTCAGATAGGAACTGGGTCATAAACTAGCAAGTTTTCGTAACGCGATGGTGAATAATATGGCGTCAAATCACTCTGCGCCCCTTTTTATACAAAAAACCGGGACAACGGGCTGGCTTGTCTTCAACCGGCCAGACAAGCAAAACGCCATCACCTTTTCCATGTGGCGCGATATCCCGCGCCTTGTAAAGGTGCTGGATAACGACACGGATGTGCGGATCATTGCCTTGCGCGGCGCAGGAGACCGGGCGTTCAGCGCCGGAGCGGATATAGCCGAGTTCGACAAGGTGCGCTCGGGCGCCGATGCCGGGCGCAATTACGATGCGGCCAATGATGCGGCATTCCGGGCGGTGGCCGGTGCTGCCAAGCCCACCATTGCCATGATTAACGGGTTTTGCCTGGGCGGCGGGCTGGCGCTGGCGCTCAATTGCGATTTGCGGCTGGCCTCATCCGGCGCCTCTTTTGCCATTCCGGCGGCAAAACTGGGCGTTGGCTATGCGCCGCACTGGGTGCACCAGCTGGTTTCGATCGTGGGGCCGGCCCATGCCAAGGAAATCTTTTTCAGCGGTGAGCGCCTTGGCGCAAGGCGGGCGCTGCATATGGGGTTGGTCAACCGGGTTGTTGACGAGGCGGAACTGGCGGATGAAACCGCAAGGCTCATGGCGCAAATCGCACAAAACGCGCCGCTTACCATCCACGCCATCAAGGCGGCGATTGATGCTTACGCGCATCATGACCATGACAAGGCGCATCTGCAAGATCTTGCAGAGAACTGTTATGACAGCGCCGATTTCATCGAGGGCCGCAAGGCCTTTCTGGACAAGCGCAAGCCGGTATTCAAGGGTACGTGAGGCGCCGTCAGGGGCGCTCGTTCAAAAATTTCAGCACCTCGGCCTTGTAGAGCCTGTCGCCGACCGCGCTCATATGGTCCTTGCCGGGCAAGATCAGGGCCTTGCCATTGGGGATCATCCCGGCCAAAGCCTCGGCGGAGCCTGAAACCGTATCGTTTTCACCGGCCACCACCAGCACGGGCATGGGCAGGAGCCGGATCATCTGGGCGGAAACCTTTGGCCGCGGGGCGCGCATGCACAGTGCCAATGCGCGCAGGTCCGAGCCGGTGCGCTCGGCGAATATGCGGAACATCCGCCCCCGTTCGGTGGTTACCCCGTCCAGCGAAGGGGCTTCAAGCGCCTCGGCGATGGGTTCCGGGTCGCCGGTTCCCAAAATCATGTTCTCGCCAAGGCCGCCGAATATGGCGCTGCGCACCTTCTCCGGAGCGCCGAAGGCCAGAAAGGCGGTGATGCGTGCGCCCATGGAATAGCCCATGACATCGACGCTTTGCAGCCCCAGGTGGTCGATCAGGCGGCGGGCGTCCTCGGCCATCAGCTTGCCGCTGTAATTCATGATGTCATAGAGTTTTTGCGAGCGGCCATGACCGCGATTGTCGTAGGCAATCACCTGCCGGCCAGCCTCGACAAGGGTTTTCACCCAGCTTGTGCCCTTCCAGTTTACCGCCATGTTCGAGGCAAAGCCGTGGATCAGCAGGATCGGTTCCCCCTCGCCGGTCACTTCATAGGCGATCTCGATGCCGTCGGATAAAAATAGCTCCATTGCCGCCTCATTTCCCGTTGCTATGGCTTGCTCTCGCGCGGCCCCGCCCTTATGATGCGCGCCACTGAAAGAGGGATATAAGTAAAGCTGTGTCCCGCACAAGCCTTTTTACGCAAATCACGAGCAGGCGCATAGACATGCTGGAAACACTTCGCAAGGGTGCAGGGACCTGGGTCGCAAAAATCTTTATCGGGCTTCTGGTCCTGAGTTTTGCCGTTTGGGGCATCGCCGATATTTTCAGCGGGTTCTCGGACCGTACGCTTGCCACGGTTGGCGATACGGAGATTTCACCGCAAACTTTCCGTTATGAATTGCAGCGCCAGACCTCGAATCTCTCGCGGCAGTTAGGGCGCCAGATCAGCGCCGAGGAATCGCGCCGCTTCAATCTGCCGCAAAGAGTGCTGGGGCAGTTGATTACCGATGCGGCGCTTGACAATCAGGCGAGAAAGCTGGGGCTCGGGGTCTCCGATGAGGCGCTGGCCAACAGCATCAAGACCGATCCGGCCTTTCAGGACCAGTTCGGCAATTTCAACCGCTTGCAGTTTGAACGCATCTTGCAATCCAACGGCCTGAACGAGGCCAGCTATGCCTACCAGCATCGCGGCGTGCTGGTGCGCCAGCAGATTGCCAAAAGCATCATGGGGAACATTGCCCCGCCCAAGACCATGCTGAAAGCCCTGAACCAGTATCAAAATGAAACCCGCACCGCGAAATATTTCATTCTTCCCGCCAAGGCCGCCGGAGAGATTGCTCCACCCACGAAGGCCGAGGAAAAGGCATATCATGCGAAAAACGCGGCCCTGTTCACCGCGCCGCAATACCGCTCCTTGTCAATCCTGGAGCTTGACCCGGCGCTGGTGGCCAAGTCCATCAAGGTGAATGACGAGGATATCGCCGCCTCTTATGAAGCGCGCAAGCCCGAGTTTCAAAAAGATGAAACCCGCGATATCGACCAGATGATGTTCAAGGACGAGGCCAAGGCCGCCAAGGCCCATGACATGCTCAGCAAGGGGGCAAAATTCGAGGATGTCGTCAAAACTTTCGGGTTTAATGAAAAGGATGTGCATCTGGGTGTGCTGGGCCGTTCGCTCATTCTTGACAAGAAGGTGGCCGATGCGGCCTTTGCCCTGAAGGAAGGCGAGGTCAGCAAGCCGGTAAAGGGCACTTTCGGGACCGCCATTATCCGGGTGCGCAAGATCAACCCGGCCGCGGTCAAATCGCTTGATGAAGTAAAAGACCAGATCCGGGAAAAACTGGCGCTGGAACTGGCTGCCGACAAGGTGCTGGATATCCATGACCAGATCGAGGATGAACGCGCCGCCGGTTCGACGCTGAAAGAGATCGCCGACAAGTTCAGGCTCAAATATATCGAAATCAAGGCCGTGGACGCCAATGGCCGCAACAAGGCGGGCAAGCCGGAAGAAAAACTCCCCTCTTCCCCGCAACTGCTCAAGCTGGCCTTTGAAAGCGATGTGGGGGTTGAGAATGACCCGGTGCCTTCTGATGACAATGGCTATTGGTGGGTGGATGTTACCGGCGTCATACCGGAAAAACTGCGCCCGATCGCGGAAGTCCGCGAGGATATCAAGCGATCGTGGATCCTTGAAAAGCGTTCGGAAAAACTCCTGGCCAAGGCGCAAGAGCTGATTAAACGCCTTGAGGGCGGCGAGAGCATGGAAGCTGTCGCCAAGTCCGAGGGCCTTGAGGTTGCCAAGAGCAAGCCATTAAAACGGGCGAGCAACGACAAGGTGTTTTCCCGCAGCCTGATCCGGGCTTTGTTTTCCCATCCCAAGGGAGGGTATTTTGAAGGCCGCCCGGTGAGCGGCGAAGACCGGGTTATCGCTCAGGTGGACTCGATCATCCTGCCGGATGCGGCCAAGAGCTCAAAAGAGATGCAGGAGATCAGCAAGTTGACCGGACAGGTAATCCGCAATGACCTGTTGTCGGAATATGTCGGGGCGCTGCGCGATCATTACGGGGTCAAGATCAACAGCCGGACTTTCCAGGCGCTTACCGGCAGTGATAATCCGGGCTAGGACCTGTTGGAGTCCCCATGCAGATCGAACCAGACTTTCAATCCTTCAGCACCGGCCTGAATGCGGGGCGCCCGCAGCTTGTCTGGACCCGGCTTGTGGCGGACCTGGAAACACCGGTTTCGGCCATGCTCAAGCTGAGCCACGGGAGAACCAATACTTTCTTGCTGGAATCGGTAGAGGGCGGGGCTGTCCGGGGGCGCTATTCGATCATCGGCCTTAAACCCGACATTATCTGGCGGGCGCATGGAAATGCAGCGCAGGTCAACCGTAACGCCACCTTTGGCGAGGATGAGTTTGCCCCCTGCCCGCTTCCCACCCTTGAGTCCCTGCGCGCCCTGCTGGCCGAATCGCGCATTGATCTGCCCGAGGACTTGCCCCCCATGGCGGCGGGGGTTTTTGGCTATATCGGCTATGACGCGGTGCGGCTGATGGAAGATCTGCCGGATGAAAACCCGGATGTGCTGGGGGTGCCGGACGCCATGTTGATCCGCCCCACCATGATGGCGATTTTCGACAATATCAGGGACGAGATCACGCTGGTCACCCCGGTCTGGCCCATGGGGCAAAAGGCAAAGACGGCCTATACGGACGCCATTGAGCGCATCGAGCAGACCATCGAGGATCTGAGCAAGCCGCTGCCCGTGAGCGCCGGAGAGGACCCGTTAACGCGGATTGACGCGCCGGTTTCCAATACCGGCCAGGACGAATATGAGCGCATGGTGACGGCGGCAAAAGACTATATCAGCGCCGGGGACATCTTCCAGGTGGTGCTGAGCCAGCGTTTTGACACGGAATTTTCATTACCGCCCTTTTCGCTTTACCGGGCGCTCAGGCGGATCAATCCCTCTCCCTATCTCTATTTCCTGCATTTTGACGGCTTCAGCGTTGTTGGCTCCAGCCCGGAGATTCTTGTCCGGGTGCGCGGTGGCAAGGTGAGCATCCGGCCCATTGCCGGCACCCGGCCACGCGGCAGGACGCGGGCCGAGGACGAGGCGCTGGGCAAGGAGTTGCTGGCCGACCCGAAGGAGCGCGCCGAGCACCTGATGCTGCTTGACCTGGGGCGCAATGATGTGGGGCGGGTGGCCAAAATCGGCACGGTGAAGGTGACCGACCAGTTCTTCCTGGAGCATTACTCGCAGGTCATGCATATCGTCTCCAATGTCGAGGGTGAGCTGGACGGGAAATATGACGCCATTTCCGCCCTGATCGCCGGGTTCCCGGCGGGCACCGTTTCGGGGGCGCCCAAGGTGCGGGCCATGGAGATCATTGACGAACTGGAAAAGGACAAGCGCGGCATCTATGCCGGTTGCGTGGGGTATTTTTCCGCCAATGGCGACATGGACACCTGCATCGTGCTGCGCACCGCCATTGTCAAGGACGGGGTGATGCATGTGCAGGCGGGTGCGGGGATCGTTGCCGACAGCGACCCGGCCAGCGAACATGCCGAATGCACCCACAAGGCCGGCGCCCTGTTCCGCGCCGCCGAAGAAGCCGCCCGGTTTGCCGGCGAACCGGTCAAGGGGCAGTAACATGCGCATCCTGATGATCGATAACTATGACAGTTTCACCTATAACCTGGTGCATTTTCTGGGTGAGCTGGGGGCCGGGGTCGAGGTTGTGCGCAATGACAAGATCAGCGTCGATGCGGCCATCGCCAGGGCCCCGCAGGCGATTGTCATTTCACCGGGGCCATCGACGCCCGACACGGCGGGGATCTGCCTTGAACTGATCGAGCGGGCCGGAGCGGAAATCCCGATCCTCGGGGTTTGCCTCGGGCATCAGAGCATCGGGCAGGTTTATGGCGGCAAGGTGGTGCGCGCGCCGGTTTTGATGCACGGGAAAATGAGCACCATCCACAATGAAGGATTGAGTCTGTTCAAGGGGTTGCCTGCCTCTTTTGAAGCAACGCGTTATCATTCCCTGGTCGTTGAGCGCGAAACCCTGCCCGATTGCCTGGCAATCACGGCGCAAACCGAAGAGGGCATCATCATGGGGTTCTCCCACAAGGAATACCCGGTTCACGGGGTGCAGTTTCACCCCGAGAGCATTGCCTCGGAACATGGACACAGACTGCTGGATAATTTCATGACTCTGGCCAAGGAGTTTGCAAAATGAGTGATTTCAAAACCTATCTCAACACAATTGCCTCGGGTAAAAACCTGGGCGAGGAAGAGGCCCGGGACGCCTTTGGCATCATGATGTCCGGCGAGGCCAGCCCGGCGCAGATCGGCGGCTTCCTGATGGGCTTGCGGGTGCGCGGGGAAAAGCTGCCCGAGATTGTCGGGGCGGTGAGCGCCATGCGCGAGAAAATGCTGCCCGTGGAGGCGCCCGATGACGCCATTGATATTGTCGGCACCGGCGGCGACGCCATCGGCACCTATAATATCTCCACCTGCGCCGCCATCGTCACGGCTGCCTGCGGCGTGCCGGTGGCCAAGCATGGCAACCGGGCGATCACGTCGAAATCCGGCGCGGCGGATGCGCTGGTGGCGCTGGGGGTGAATATCGAGATTACGCCCGAAACCATTTCACGCTGCATAAACGAGGCCGGTGTCGGCTTCATGTTTGCCCCGGCGCATCATTCGGCCATGCGCCATGTGGGCCCGGCCCGCGCCGAGCTTGGCACGCGCACGATCTTCAATCTTCTTGGGCCTCTCTCCAACCCGGCGGGGGTAAAAAAACAGCTTATCGGCATTTTCAAGCAGTCATGGCTGGAACCGCTGGCCTATGCCCTGCAAGCGCTGGGCTCAACGGATATCTGGCTGGTGCACGGGGCTGATGGCATGGACGAGCTGACAACCACCGGGCCGAGCTATGTCACGGCGCTGAAAGAGGGGAAAATCAAGTCTTTCGTGGTCACGCCCGATGACGCCGGGCTGGCCAAGGCGTCGATCGAGGATATCCGGGGCGGTGACGCGCAGGAAAACGCCGCCGCTTTAACGGCTGTACTTGACGGAGCTAAAAATCCCTACCGGGATATCGTGTTGCTGAACAGCGCCGCCGGGCTGGTGGTTGCCGGAAAAGCCGGGGATTTGCGCGAGGGAGTGAAAATGGCGGCGGAAGCGATCGACAGCGGTGAGGCCAGGGCGCGTCTTGACAAGCTCGTTGACGTTTCAAACAGCTAGCGCCCATGCCTGACATCCTTTCCCGCATCGCCGCGTATAAACGCGAAGAGATTGCCGCTGCAAAAACGGCGATACCGCTGGAGCGGCTGGAAGCCGAGGCGCACCGGGCCGATCCGCCGCGCGGGTTTTACAAGGCGCTCCAGCTTCGGGCCGCAGCCGGGAAACCGGCGCTTATTGCCGAGATCAAGAAGGCCAGCCCGTCCAAGGGGCTGATCCGCGCGGATTTTGACCCCCCGGCCCTTGCTCGCGCCTATGAGGCGGGCGGCGCGGCCTGTCTTTCGGTGCTCACCGACGCGCCGTCTTTTCAGGGCAAGCCGGAATATCTCATCGCGGCAAGAGAGGCCGTTGCCCTGCCCTGCCTGCGCAAGGACTTCATGCTTGATCCTTACCAGATCGTGGAAGCCCGGGCGTGGAACGCCGATTGCATCTTGCTGATTATGGCGATGCTTTGCGATGCACAGGCGCGCGAGTTGGAAGAGATGGCGATGAGTTTGGGCATGGATATCCTGGCAGAGGTTCATGACGCGGATGAGCTTGAGCGGGCGCTGATGCTGAAAACACCGCTGATCGGGATCAACAACCGCAATCTGAAAACCTTTGAAACCTCGCTGGGAACGACCGAAAACCTTGCTTTGCGGATCCCCGAGGGGCGGCTCATTGTCACGGAAAGCGGGATTTTCACTCATGAGGACATAACGCGCCTTGCCGGGGCCGGGGCGCGCGCCTATCTTGTCGGCGAAAGCCTGATGCGGCAAAAGAACGTGGCGCAGGCCACGCGCAACCTGCTGGGTGAGAAATAAAGAGGATACCACATGAGCGAAGAGCGTCTTACTCATCTTGATGACAAGGGACAGGCCAACATGGTCGATGTTGGCGACAAGCCGGTGAGCACCCGCATGGCCAAGGCGCGCGGGCGGGTAACCATGAAACGCGAGACCTTCATCATGATTCTGGAAGGCAACGCCAAGAAGGGCGATGTGATTTCGGTGGCGCGGCTGGCCGGGATCATGGCGGCCAAGCGCACCCATGAGCTGATCCCGCTTTGCCATCCGCTGGCCCTTACAAAAGTTTCGGTTGACCTGGTTCCTGATAGCGCGACGGCTTCAATTTTTGTTACCGCAACGGCCAAGGTGAGCGGCCAGACGGGGGTGGAAATGGAAGCCCTGACTGCCGTTTCAGTGGCCTGCCTGACAATTTATGACATGGTGAAAGCGGTGGACCGGGGCGTCAGCATCACCGATATCCGGCTGCTGGAAAAATCCGGCGGCAAGTCCGGTCATTACAAGGGATAATGCCTTATGAGCCTTCTTCCGGTTAAAGAGGCGCTGGCGCGCACAAGGCAAGGCTGCCATGTTCTGGAAAGCGAGCAAGTACCGCTTTCGGAGGCCATGCGGCGGATACTGGCGGTAGACTTGCCGGCCCGCTTTACCCAGCCGGCCTTTGATGCTTCCTCCATGGATGGCTATGCGGTGCGCGCGGCTGATGTTGAGAATGTGCCGGCGAGCCTGAAGGTGATCGGCGAGGCCCCGGCGGGCCATGCCTTTGCGCGCGAGGTCGGTCCGGGAGAAGCGGTGCGGATTTTCACCGGTGCGCCGGTGCCCAAGGGCGCGGATACGGTAATCATGCAGGAAGTCACCTCCCGTGACGGGGATCAGGTTAGCATTACCCGATCACCGCCAAGGCCGGGGCATTTCGTGCGCCCGCGCGGGCTTGATTTTGCTGAAGGTGATATCCTGCTCCGTGAAGGGCGCAGGCTGGGGCCGCGCGAAATCGGTCTTGCGGCGGCGATGAACCATGCCGCGTTGAGCGTACGGCGCAAGCCCAGGGTGGCGATTCTGGCCACCGGGGACGAACTGGTATTTCCCGGCGAGACGCCGCGCCCGGACCAGATCATTGCCTCAAACTCCTTTGCCCTTGCTGCACTGGTCACGGCCTTTGGCGGTGAGCCGGTTGATCTGGGGCTGGCGCGGGATAACCGGGAAAGCCTGATCGAAGCGGGCAAAAAAGCGCTGGATGCGGATATTATCGTTACCTCCGGCGGGGCGTCTGTTGGCGATCATGACCTGGTCATTACCGTTTTTGAGGAACTGGGGCTGAAGGTGGATTTCTGGAAAGTCGCCCAGCGGCCCGGTAAGCCGATGATCTTTGGCCATATCGGCAAGGCGCTGTTTCTGGGCCTGCCCGGCAACCCGGTCTCCTCGCTGGTTTGCGCGCGGGTTTATCTCAAGCCCATGATCGACGCCATGCTGGGCCGCCCTGGTGATGCGGGCAAGCCGGAGATGGCGCAGATCGGCGCCCCCCTGCCCGCCAATGACGAGCGGCAGGATTTTTTGCGCGCGGCGCTTTCAAAAGACGACAAGGGTCAGCTCGTGGCCACGGC
This sequence comes from uncultured Hyphomicrobiales bacterium, assembly GCA_964533415.1. Classification (GTDB taxonomy): domain Bacteria; phylum Pseudomonadota; class Alphaproteobacteria; order Rhizobiales; family BM303; genus BM303. The sequence continues at coordinate 2,962 of CAZHLV010000113.1, read as the reverse complement.
CTTTGGCAAGCAGGACAGCTCGATGATGAACATTCTGGCCCGCGCCGACTGCCTGCTCATCCGCCCACCCCACGCCCCGGCGAGCAAACCGGGCGAGCAGGCGCAAATCCTGCGGTTTCATTTTTGATTTGCCGGCGATTTACTGGTTTTTTTGGAATCTCGTTGTCAATTCATGGCAACGGGTTGCCAAACATGCAACGCATTGCTGTTTTGACAACATGATCTCAGGCCGATCAATAATTGGCCGCCAGCATGCCAACCCCGTCACGGCCATAAAGATCGCGGCGGAACTGCACCGTGCCATCGGGCAATGACCATGCCGTGATATAGGTCCAGTAGAGCGGGATGGGTTTTTTCAGATTGACATCCTTGCTCTCGCCCATGCGAATGGTTTCATCAATGCGAGAAGGCGCCCAGCCTTTTTCCTTTTGCAGCATCCAGCCCACAAGGTCTTGTACGTTCTGGATACGGATGCAGCCGGAGGAATAGGCCCTGAAGCCGTGGCTGAACAGCCCCTTGGTGGGGGTATCATGCATATAGACCGAGTGCTTGTTGGGGAAATTGATACGGACAAAGCCAAGGGCGTTGGCGGGCCCCGGGTCCTGGCGGAACTTGTAGTTTACTGCCTCCGGATCATTCCAGTCTATGGTGGACGGGTCAACCTCCTCGCCGCCCCAATCTTTCAGAACGCGAAGGTTGGTCCGGGTCAGATAGGCCGGGTCTTTCTTCAGCTTGGGGATCAGGTCCTTGCGGACAATGCTCTCTGGAACATGCCAGTAGGGATAAAAATTGACCTGCACCACGCGGCTGCTGATGAGCGGTGATGGCCGGTCGGTTTTTCCCACCACGGTGCGATGGCGCGAACGCACGGAACCAAAATCAACGGCTTCAAGCTCGGCCGCGGCGATATTCACCATGATGAATTTCTTGCCGATGCCCTCGACCATTTTTGAAATCCTGGCAAGGTTGAGCTTGAGTTGGGCAAGGCGTGCGGAAGCTGAAACATTGAGCGCCTTCAAGGTCCGCTCATTGACGGTGCCGGTTTGCAGCAATCCGTTGCGCTTCTGGTAACGCTGCACGGCCTGCCCGACATAGGCATCGTAAGAGCGTGGCCGGCCCTTTTGCTGGCGCAGGTCCCCGGTGGCGCTCAGGCGTTGACGCAGCAGGATGACGCGCGGGCTGCTGGTGCCGACCCGCATGGTCGGACCGCCGGGGATTTTTTTCCAACCGCCCCGGCTGACGATATATTCATAGCGGGCAATCGAGGCTTTCATGGCCTCGATCGTGGCCTTGGAGAAAACCGGTGTCTTGCTGCCAATCCGGCGGCGCGAAAGAGCACCAAAACCGGACAGGCGCCCTACCCCAACCTGGGTTCTGGCGCCGCCCATGGAAGAAACCGGGTTGCGGCGAACCCTGACCGTGGAGGTATCGAAGCTGTCATCCCACTCGACCTCGGCGCCGGCAATGCGGGCGGCCCGGTAGCTTTTTGTTCTTTGCACAACGCGCCGGCGCGTGGACGAGTGCTGATAGGATGCCTTATGCTTGCGCACAACGCCATTCGCCGATGGAGCAAACCAGATACCAGCAGAAGACTGCACAGCCCCGGATTCACCTGCCATAAGCAGTAACGACAGGGGCAACAGGCCTGCCACGGTGAATGATATTCTGGTCGATCTGTGTCTGTTTCTGGACATACTCTGCAACGCCTTTACTTCAAAAATAGCGGATATACGAATTCGCTTTCCGCAACTCAAGAAAAGCCTGTTCACGTCTGTGTGTATTAAACGAACGGCCCTCCATCAGGCGCCACGTTAACCATAAGCAATAAACGGCAGATTAACAAGCACGAGCTATTCTCCCTCCGCCAAACCGGCGCAAGACCGAATCGGAACAGGCGCAACCTGCCTGAAAATGAGGTTTGGGCTATCATTGTGGCAAGAAAAAGAGCGGCCAAAAGGCCGCTCTGACAAGTTTTCCGTCCGCTCTTTTTGGCGGTTTTCTCGCGTTGCCTTTTACAGGCGATAGCGAATTTGGTCGGTCCAGAAACGCTCAAGTTTCCTTAGAGCGCCGTTCAGGGCGGTAAAATCACCAACCCCCAATCCGCCGACCTGCTCAATGGAATGCAAGTGCCGATCATAAAGCGCATCAATGGAATTTCGCACATCAATACCCTTTTCCGTCAGGCTGACCCGCACTGAACGGCGGTCTGCCGAGGAGCGCTTGTGATGGATATAGCCTGAATCGACAAGTTTTTTCAGATTATAGGAAACATTGGAGCCCAGATAATGGCCGCGGCTGCGCAATTCACCCGCTGTAAGTTCGGCATCGCCGATATTATACAGCAACAGCGCCTGCACCGCGTTGATATCCACGCGCCCCATACGTTCGAACTCATCCTTGATGACATCGAGCAAATGCCGGTGCAACCGTTCGATCAGGATCAAGGCATCCAGATAGGCGGTTTTTGCATCAGGCGTTTTGTCTCCTGTGATTCCAACAGTTGAATAAGCTGTCGTCATGTTTACTTCCCTGCACTTGGTTTAAGAAGGTTATCCCCCCTTCTTGTGCAGTGAATTTACGCCAGCCAGATGAATATCCGATTAAGCGACAGGCTTAATTTCCGTTTACTTTACAGTGGTTTATGATTGGTTTCCAAGATTGGTTAAATTTTATGAAGTTCATGCGGCTTGCTTTTTTCAAGTCTCACCCCTGCAAAGGCAGGAAACCAAAACGGGTTTTTTCAGCTTGTGGATAGGCTTTTTTGGATTCCTGCCTTCGCAGGAATGACGTCTCTATGGGCATAACCTCTGGGCCTTTAGAGTTTCCGGTTTTGATTGAATCGGAAAACCGGTTCCCACTTTTCCGGAAGTGCTTTAACTCTTTAATTTCTGCCGCACTTCTTATCGGAAAACCGGTTCCCACTTTTCCGGAAGTGCTTTAACTCTTTATTTCTGCCGCACTT
>CAZHLV010000112.1:0-13284 GCA_964533415.1 uncultured Hyphomicrobiales bacterium | reverse complement strand
ACGTAAATTGTGGCATAATCAGTATCGGCGGCGGTCGTGGCTGGGTTCAGCAGGTTATTCATCAGGCATCTCCTATGTCAGCTGTTTAGCGAAACCGGCAGTTTACAACCACCGACCGCCGTTTACCTGCATAGGATCTTGCAACGATAGTGCGTTCACTTGAACGCACGTTGATCTAGCAAAAAATAATTCCCTGAATTTATTCCGCCAGGACCCGGGTTGTCGGAAAGGTAATCTGCACCAATGTGCCGGTCTCCCGGGCGCTTTCAATCTTGAACTCGGCGCGGTTGGCCTCGGCCAGCGCCCGCGTGAGCGGCAGGCCAAGCCCGGTGCCATCCTGCCCGGTTTCATGCACCGACTTGATCTGCCGGTAAGGTTCCATGGCCTTTTTCAACTCGTCCTCGCTCATGCCGATCCCGGTATCGCGCACCCGCAGGACAACTTCGCCCGATTCGTTAAACAGCACCGAGACAATCACCTGCCCGCCCGGCTTGGTGAATTTCACCGCGTTGGAGAGCAGGTTCAGCATGATCTGGCGCATGGAGCGATGATCTGCCACGATGGGCGGCAGGTTTTCCGGCAGCGATGTGCGGATCACGATGCGCTCGCGTGTCGCCAGCGGCTGCATCAGGCTAACGCTCTGGTTGACGATTTCGGGCAGCTCGACCGAGGTGAAATCAAGCTCCAGGTTGCCAGATTCGATCTTGGTCAGGTCAAGCAGGTCATTTATCAGGCTCAGCAGGTGTTCCGAACTGGTGCGGATATCGCTGACATAGCCCTTGTATCGATCATTGGCGATGGGGCCGAACTTCTCCTCGCTCATTACCTCTGAAAACCCGATAATGGCGTTCAGCGGGGTACGCAGCTCATGGCTGATCCGGGCGAGGAAATCCGATTTCTTCTCCGAGTCCTCTTCCGCCCGCTCTTTTGCTTCACGCAAATCGGCCTCGGCCTTCTTCCACTGCGAAATATCGCGAATCACCGCGCAATATTGCAAGGTTTCATCGGACTTGATCCGCCCCAGGGTGAGAAACAGCGGGATACGGCTTTTATCCGGGCGCACCGCCTCGATCTCGCGGCCATCGCGGAACACCCCCACAACGCCGGTTTCAGTCACCGCCTCAAGATAGCTTTCCACCTCCCGCGCACTTGACGGGCTGAGCAAGGATATGAAGGTCTTCCCCTTTACAGCCTCTTTTTTGCAATCCAGAATGGACTCTGAAGCCGTGTTCAGGCTGCAAATTCGCCCTTCGGCATCCAGCGTGATGATTCCGTCCGCCGCCGAGTCGAGAATGGCCTGCAATTCAGAAACCCGCGCTTCGGATTCTTCCAGCGTGATTTCCTGTTTGAATGTATTGGCGCTTGCATTGGCGGTCACGGTTTCATCTGTTGGACCGGTTTCCCTTGTTTCTTTTGAATCACTGCCCCTGGTCATGGGCGGCGGACTTGCCGGCGCCTTTTCCGCCCCGGTATCTGTATCCTCGCTTTTCCCGGCGTCTTCACGGTCCACCAGCACGATCTCTTCGCGCTTTTGTGAAAGCTCAAGGGTTTCCAGCGCCACCGGGTTATTGGCGCGCAGGGCCTGGGCGATAGCCGAAAAAGCCTCCCGGTCACGCCCCTTCAGATCCGGGCGCGGCGTCTTTCCCTGATCCGGCTTTGCCTCTTGCCGTTTCGTCGGGGAAAGCGTGACATTATCGAAAAGCTCGGCCTTGGTCCGGGGCGCTGGTTCCGCCGCGGCTGTATCATTTCCGGGCGTTTTGCCCAAGTCCCCGTCCCGGGATTTTAGCGGCGCCAAAGGTTCTGAAATATCCGGGATCGAGGGCCTCTCGATAGTATCCAGCGAGATCTCGGGCAGGGCATCCTCACCCGGTTCAGGTTCATCGCCTTCCGCTTTTTTCCCAACCCCTTCTTTTTCGGCCTCTTCGACCCCGGCTTCCTTCATATCCGGGACAGCCATTTCCTGCCGGCCTTGATTTTCAAGTTTGGCCTCGGCCTCATCAGCCTTGCCCTCGGCCTCATCAGCTTCAGAAGGCTTTGGAGCGCTAAAGGGAGCTAACCCTGTCTCATCGAGCGTCTTGTCCGGTATTCTTTTCCGTGATTCCTCACCGGCGCGGGCTGTTTCCCCGTCATTCTCTTCGGGCAGATTCTGAAATTTTGTTTCCAGGTTGGCCAGCCGGGATTCAAGCTCCAGCTCATAGCGCCGCCGGTCCTCGATATCGTGGAAATATATCAAGATTGCGCTCTCGCCCTCTTCAAGGCTCATGCGCCGTGCAGTAAGCCGGTGGGTGCGCGGTCCAAACTTGGTCTGCATCATCTGTGCCGCACTATGGGAGCCAACCAGCAAGATGCGCGAGATCAGCGCATGGGCATCATCTTCCGATCCCATCCAGCGCGCCAGGTGGAACGAACTTCCAAGCGCTGCATCGGTTTCCGGTTCGGTATTGGCAAACACCTCGCCCAGTGCAGCATTGGCATAGATCAGCCGTCCGGCCCGGTCGAACACCCCGATGGCAAAAGGCGAACTGTTCACGACCTGCGCAAACAGCTCGCCTCCCGCTTCCTGCCCTTTTCCCCCTGCACGCCGTGCCGCCACCAGCAAGCCCTTGCGTTCTCCTTCAAGAGCCGTGATGCGGCAGGTGCATTTAACCAGTTGGCCCGCTTCGGGGAAAAAGATAACCTCGTCGCTTTCCGCGTCATTTTGTTCCACCGTCCCGGCGATCTCGCGGATTTTCCTGACCGTTGCCCCGTCCGGATCAAAACGGTGATCCAGCAGGTCAAACAAGGTCGCCTCGCCCCAGAACGCAATCCCGGCCCGGTTGGCCCAGACAATGCGTCCCCGGGCATGATCCCACAGCCAGGCCGGGTCGGCCTTGCCTTCCAGGTTTTGAAAAGGTGATGTCTTAAACGGGCTCACGGGGGGTACTCGCCACTTGTTCTTTACTCAAATCTCACAACGAACACGGCAACCGGCAGAGCCAGCCGCGCACTCATCCTCTCGCATGAATGGCCTGCATCCATGCGTTTTCTTCCCGCATCTGCCCTTATCATTAGCGCGAATAGAGTTTTGGGTCCAGCTTGGCCCTTGTGCGCTTCGTGAATATCTTAAGACAAGGTTAATTTAAAGGCGTCCCAAATCACAAGATATCCAGTACTGCAACCGGTGGGCGTCCAAGGGCCGCCTTGTTGCCTTTGACCACGATTGGACGCTCGATCAGCCGCGGCGTTTTTACCATGGCCATGATAAGCTCCTCATCGGTTAAATTCTCGTCCGCCAACCCCTGTTCCTTGTATTCCGCCTCGCCCTTGCGCATCAGCTCGCGCGGCGATATCCCCAGCATGTCGAGAATGTCTTTCAGCTCTTCCGCGCTTGGCGGGGTTTCAAGATACTTGACGATTTCCGGGCTTACCCCGTTCTCGTTCAACAGCTCCAGCGTCTGGCGCGATTTGGAACAGCGCGGGTTATGAAAGATCGTCGTGTTCATGAAAGTCTCCTCAAATATCCTGTGCAATGGCCTCGGCATCCTTGCCGGTAACCTGGGATATGGTGCGAATATCGTTTTTTTCCAGCAGGGCGCCCAATTCGCGCTTGATCCGGGTAATCAGCCCCGGCCCCTGGTAGACAAGCGCCGTGTAAAGCTGCACCAGCGAGGCCCCGGCGCGAATCTTGTCATAGGCATCGGCCCCCGATGAAATCCCGCCAACCCCGATCAGCGGCACGCGGCCCCTGGTTTCCATGTACATCCGCGCCAGTATCCGGGTGGACAGCTTGAACAGCGGCGCGCCCGACATCCCCCCGCTCTCCGCCGCCGCCCGCTCGCGCAAGCCCTCGCGCGACAGCGTGGTGTTGGAGACGATCACCCCATCCACCCCATGCGCCACGATCACCGCGGCAATCTCGTGCAAGGCCCGGGAATCAAGATCAGGCGCGATCTTCACCAGCAGCGGGGTCTGGCAATGGCGCGCCGCCATGACCTGCCCCAGCAGCGCATCAAGCTCGGCTCCCGCCTGCAAGTTGCGCAAACCCGGCGTGTTGGGCGAGGAAATATTGATTACCATGTAATCGGCCAGTTCCTGGACCGCCCTGACCCCGGTGACATAGTCGGCGATCTTGTCCTTGCTGGTCTTGTTGGCCCCCAGGTTTACCCCCACGATACCGCGCCCTGGCCGGGCTTTCAGGCGCGGCAGCACGGCATCCAGCCCTTCATTGTTAAACCCCATCCGGTTAATCACCGCCCCGTCGGCCGGCAGGCGGAACAGGCGTGGTTTTGGATTTCCCTCTTGAGGCAAGGGCGTGACGGTGCCCACTTCGGCAAAGCCAAAGCCAAGCGCCAGCAGCGCCTGCATTACCCGCGCATCCTTGTCGAAACCGGCTGCCATGCCCAGCGGGTTGGGAAAATCAAGGCCAAACAGGCTTTGCCGCAAGCGCATGTCATCCGGCCCGCAGGGGCGCGGGTAAATTCCCGCCTCAAGCGCCTTTATGGTGAGGCCATGGGCGCGCTCGGCATCAAGCGCGAGCAGGGCAGGGCGCAACAGGGGGAAAAAATCAAAGGCCATGACGGGTTTGAAAATGATTTATCATCTGGTTAAACCGGCTCCGGCCCGGGACCGGTGGAACATGAAAGACCCTAGCCTCGGGGCGGGCTTTTCACAAGCCATAATTGCACTGGACAAATTCAACCAAAATAAGGTATGATTCCTATACAAGGGGTATTATTCTTGAGAATAGGGCTGATATCGGAATATTTTCTTAAAAATGTTATCTCATACACATATCTGGGCCGCGATTGACCGGCTGGCGGAACGCTACCAGCTCTCTCCTTCAGGGCTTGCCCGCCGCGCCGGTCTGGACCCGACCACCTTCAACAAGTCCAAGCGCATCGCGCCCGACGGGCGGCGGCGTTGGCCCAGTACTGAAAGTCTCGCCAAGATTCTGGAAGCCACCAACGCCTCCCTGGATGAATTCCTGGTCCTGATGAATAACGGCGAGGGACGCCTGCCCCAACGCCGCGTTCCCCTGATCGGCTTTGCGCAGGCTGGCGGCGGCGGCTATTTCGACGATGGTGGCTTTCCCCTTGGCGGCGGCTGGGAAGAGGTCGATTTCCCCGATATCCGTGATGAAAACGCCTATGCGCTGGAAATTGCCGGGGATTCCATGCTGCCCGTGTACCGCGATGGTGACACCATCATCGTCTCGCCGGCCGCCGGCATAAGGCGCGGTGACCGCATTGTCGCCAAAACCCGTGGTGGTGAAGTGATGGCCAAGCTCCTTGCCCGCAAGACTGCCACCTCCATCACCCTTGCCTCTTTCAACCCCGAGCATGAAGACCGCCACTTCAACCTTGAAGATATCGAATGGATAGCCCGCATCGTCTGGGCCAGCCAGTAGATAGGGGGCCCAAAAGGTGGATCTGTTATTCCCTTTGATCCCGTGGTGCGCTATTAAAAATGCCAAATGCGGGTGAACGGATATGGCTAAATCAGGGCGATCAAGATCATCTGCGCGGGTTCGCCGCGCCGGGGCGCTGGAGCCATATCGTATTTTTTTCACCATCGGTATCTTGATGCTGGTGCTTACCGCCCTCATGGTTCCGCCCATGCTGGTAGACCTGCTCGCCCATAATCGCGACTGGAGTGTTTTCACCGGCTCCGGGCTGGTCACCGGTTTTATCGGCCTGATGCTGATCCTGATCTCCCGCGATGCCTGGTCGGATGAAATTCAGGTGAAGGAAGGGTTCTTGCTTACTGTGAGCAGTTGGTTTGCCCTTTCGGTTTTTGCCTCCATCCCCTACCTGTTCCTCGACCGGGGGATGAGCTTTACCGATGCCTGGTTCGAGACGGTTTCAGGACTGACGACAACCGGCTCGACGGTGCTTTCCGGGCTAGATTCCATGCCGCCGGGCATCTTGTTGTGGCGCTCTCTCACCCAGTGGATCGGCGGGGTGGGGATTGTCGTCATGGCGCTTATCATGCTGCCCTTTCTGAAGGTTGGCGGAATGCAGCTTTTCCAGACCGAAAGCTCTGATCGTTCCGACAAGATCGTGCCCCAGGCGCGCCAGTTCATCGGCTATCTGGCGCTGGCCTATGCGGCGCTCACCGCCCTGTGCACGACCGCCTACTGGCTTGCTGGAATGAGCGGCTTTGACGCGGTGAACCACGCCCTGACCACCATTTCCACCGGCGGGTTTTCCACCCATGACGCCTCCATGGGATATTTTTCCCAGCCGGGCATTCACTGGCTGGCGACGTTTTTCATGTTTGCCTCTTCCTTGCCGCTGGTGCTTTATGTACGCGCCGCGCGCGACGGGCAAATCTCGGTGTTCCGCGATCAGCAGGTGGTCAGCTTTGCCGCTATCGTCGTGGCGGTAATCCTTGTCCTCACCCTCTGGCGGATATTCGCCGGCGGCCTGCCATTTTCCCGCGCCCTGCGCGAGGTGGCGTTCAACGTGGTCGGCGTGATCTCCACCACCGGCTACGCGCTGGGCGATTTCACCGCCTGGGGCGCCTTTGCGGTCACCGGCTTTTTTGCCCTGATGTTCCTGGGCGGCTGCACCGGTTCCACGGCAGGCGGCATGAAGGTGTTTCGCCTGCAAGTCATGTTGCTCTCTACCCGGGCCTATCTGAAAAAACTTGCCTCGCCCCACCGGGTCGTGCCGGTTTCCTATGAAGGCCGCACCATCACCCAGGAAATCTCCATGTCGGTTTTTGCCTTTGTCTCGGCATTGCTGGCCACGGTACTGATGATCTCCGTGCTGATTTCCTTTGCCGGGGTTGATTTTGTCACCGCCATTTCCGCCTCGGTGACGGCCGTGACCAATGTCGGCCCCGGCCTTGGCGATATCATCGGCCCATCGGGAAATTTTTCCTCCCTGCCCGACATGGTCAAGATCCTGCTGGCCATCGCCATGCTGCTGGGGCGGCTGGAGTTTTTCTCGGTGCTGGTGGTGCTTTCCCCGGCATTCTGGAGATAGGGCGTATCTGTTTGAACTGGATTTGGCTGGCGCCGAACAGGCACGACAGGTTACTATAGCATGTCTCCCAAAAGCATGAGGGCAATTCTGTTTTATCGCTCGATATTCTCGGCAAGGGGCATCAGTCATGCCTTGCCGTTCAGATGCAGTTCATCTTGCGGGCTCTATTTTTAAAGTAATACTGGAAAAATTAAAAAAAGGGTTTTGATCTATGCGCAGATTATTGCTTTTTGTATCCGCCATTGGCTTTTGGCCAGTATCGGGGATGGCCGCCAATACACCGCAGGAGATTGCCAAGGACTTTTGCCATGCGGTGGCGGCCCAGGCGCTTTGCGAAAAATACCTGGTCATGGATAGCGCCGTGGAAGATCGCCTGGAACAGCTTGCAGGCGGCAAGCTCAGGGGCAAGGCCTCGCCCCTCAACCCGCTTTGTGAAGCCGGGTATAATGAATATTACAAGACCGAAAGCGCTCTTGGGCTTGAAAAATCCTGCAAGTCGGTGATCGGTCTTTACGGGCCGCAAGGTACCCGCCGCGCCGGCCTGGTTACGCCGCGCGCCGCCCCGGCCATGAAGCTGCCGCAAACCACGATCGCCATCATGGTAAAAGACCTGTGCTATGCCGCCAGCGTTGCCAGGTCCTGCCCTGGGGTTTCACTGGCCAAGGGCGTTGAAGACAAGCTGAATGTCCAAAGCGGTGTCAAGCTGCGCGATCCCAAGGGGTATTTTTCAACTGAATGCGGTTCGGGCGCCTACCGCGCGGCTCTGGCCAAGGGCAAATCCAGCCTGCCGGAGTTTTGCGCCCGTTCGCTGGCCGCCTATGGAAAAACCGGTAATATTCGCGCCGGGCTGTTGAGTGGTTCCCAAGTGGCAGCAAAGACGGTTCCGGTAAAACCTGTAACAAGCGTTCCGCCAGCGCCTGTCCCGGCCCCAGCCAAACCTGTAGCCAACGCCCCGGCAGCGCCGGCATATACACCGCCGGCCCCGCCCGCCCCAGCGCTCAATGCGCCGCTTGCCCCGGCAAGGCCCGCAGCACCGCCGCAACCCGTGACCCCGGCCCAATATAACCTGGTCATTCTCACCCAGCTTCCACCGCTCCCCGCGGGCCAGACGCCCATCTCCATACTGGGTGGCAAGCCTGGTTTACTGGGGCCGCAAGCCTGCCGCACCCTTCAGCAAAGGGTGGTTCGGGCCGGGCAAAACTTGAGCGCCGCCAGAACCTTTGCCGCCCAGACCCGCGCCGCCATTTTATATGCCGCCGAGGTAAAAGCCATCGCTGCCCTGTGCCCGTCCATTCCCGCCGGGCGGCTGCCCGAGGCGGTTCTGACCGGGGCCATCAACACCGGGCTGGACGCCTGCCCGGTGGTTCTGGAAACCTTCAAAACCCTGAATGGGCTTGCCTCTGATTTTCGCAAGAAGTCCATGTATCGCGGCCTGTTCGGACTCACCCAGGCGAAGCTGTGGGTAATGGAAAGGCTGGTGAATTCCTGCTCGCGCTACACCCGGGGCATCATGAAATCCACCCTCAAATATACCCGTAAAAATGCCGAGCGCGAGCGCAAGAGCTATACCTGCCGCATATGGCAAAACCTGTTTTACGGGGAAATGAAAGCCGTGCGCGCCTTAAGCTCGAAAAAGGCCGTAAGGCAGGCCCTCAAGCGCCTTGACACCCGCGCCGCCGCCGCCATCCACGGCCAGAGAACAGCTTGCGCAAAACCCTCTTATGCCACCAGCAGCGAGAAGCAATGGCTCAGCACCCGCAAATACCTCCAGCTCCGGATGGATAGGGGAACGGCGTCCAGCTATTGAGGCGCATGAAAACGAGAATACAAAGGCGCTATCCTAGATCAGCCTGCATTCAAGTGGAATCACTTGAATGCAGATAAGTTGATCGACATCAAGCAGATAGAACAACGATAGTGCGTTCACTTGAACGCGCGTTGCTCTAGAGCGCTTCCGGAAAAGCGGGAGCCGGTTTTCCGATAAGAAGTGCGGTAAGAACAAAGAGTTATAGCCCGGTTTTGATTCAATCAAAACCGGAAACGCTCCAGGTGTATTGGACGCCGACCGCGTTGAATCGGTGCCAGCCTGACCCCGTCCCGGTATTACAGCAGGTCATCGGCATGGCTGGTGTGCGAGCTTCGCGGACCCGCCCCTACGGTTTTCCACAAGCGGCCCACGAACCATATGGGGATGACGACCAGGGCGCCGAGAATGAAATAGGTCAAGGCCCATTCAATGGCGTCATAGCCCATATCGTAGATATGCCAGAACAGGCGCTGTATCGAGCTCAACAGATTTTGCGGATTGATGCCGATGGCAGATAACACGACACCGACAATTACCGAGGTTACCGCCAGACGGATCAAAACGGTCAGTGGCGGGCCACCAAAAAATCGCTGCATGATACTCCGCTTTCGCCTGTCAAAATTCTGCACCAAGATCATAGCTGTTTATCATATGGTGGTTTGGCCGGCTTGAGCAAGAGGGGACATGAAGAAATCCCCCGCCTGGAAGCTTCCGAACGGGGGATTTTTTAAAGAATTAGAGCACTTCAGGAAAAGTGGGAACCGGTTTTCCCGGTAAGAAGCGCGGTAAAAACAAGCGTATCACGGCCCGGATCAGCCCATGGCGGCTTTCAACCGGGTTACGAGATCGGGCGTTACCTTGCCGGTGGGGGTGAGCCCTTCATTGCTCTGGAATTTCATGATGGCCTGGCGGGTCTTGCTGCCCATGACGCCATCGGCGGAGCCGGGCTTGTAGCCAAGGGCCATGAGCATCGACTGGGTCTGCATGACCAGTTCACTGGCCGTGGCGCCCGTTGGCGCGACCGCGCGGGCATTGGCCCAGCCCCCGGCGGGAATCGCAAGACGGTTGGCGCTGAGATTCACCGGGGCGGGCTTCCATGACTTCACGGCAAGGCGCGCCTTTACAAGGGTTTTGCTGTCCATCTGGTTGGCGATGGTTTCCAGCCGGTTGGTGGCGTCCTTGTCGCCATTCCTGGCGGCCAGGGCAAACCACTTATAGGCATCTATCCGGCTTTGCGGAACGCCAAGACCGCGTTCGCTCAAGATGGCCAGGTTAAACTGGCTGTCAGTCAGGCCAAGCTCGGCGGCCTTGCGGAACCACTGGGCGGCTTTCTTGAAATTGGGCTTGTTGCCATTGATACCGCCTTCGGCATTCAGGACGGCAAGATTATGCATGGCCTTGCGATTGCCCTTGCCGGCGGCGCGCTTGTACCAGATACGGGCCGAGGCGAGGTCTTTTTTGACGCCGAGGCCTTTTTCATACAAGGTGCCAAGGCGGTATTGCGCCAGGGCAAAGCCCCGCGAGGCGGCTTTTTGATACCAGAGCCGGGCCTTTTTCATATCCTTTTTCACGCCCTTGCCGGTGGCGTAGCGATGGGCGATCTCATATTGCGCGGTGGGATTACCCGCCACGGCGGCGGCCCTGAGCGCTTCTGAACCCAGCGCGGCGGGAAGATTTCCCGTCGAGCGGGGCCGGGCGGTGGTTTTCGGTTTCACCGACAAACCGCCGGAATTCCCCATGGCTACCGGCATGGGGCCGGGGGCGGTTGCAGCGGGGGCTGAGGGGGGTATGGAATTGGTGCTTGATGGATTGGCCATGGGCGGATTGCCCGCAACCGCATCGGCGCTGGCCAGAGGCGCAATTGCCGGTTCTTGCGGTGCAACCACGACCGGCGCCAGGTCTGGCTTGGCCCCGGCAGGAGAAGGCTGGGCATTGGAGGCAAGCTCCTTTGGTGGCTCGGCCTTGGCCGGTTCTTCGCTTTGCGAAACGATTTTCGGGGCCTCATCGGGGCTGACCAGCATCCCGCTTAACATGTAGAGGCCGCCAAGAGCCAGAACAGCTACACCGGCATAAAGCAGAGACTTGCGGTTCTTGGCAAAAATGGCGCCGAATCTTGAAGGGGTTTCTTCCTTGTCGCCTGAGGGCGCGGATGCGCCTTCATCGCCAAGTGAAGGGATCTGTGCGGCTGTTTGGGCGGCCCGCCGCGCGGCTGCGATAAAATCCTCGTTTCTATTCACACCTCCCATCGGTTCGCCGCCCGGATAGGGGCTTTCCATCGAAGAGCCATAGCCTGCGCCTTGCGGGGAGCCGTAAATCTGCTCCAGCGAGTCATTGAGGCCGCGGGCATCATGGGACGCGGAAGGCTGGGGGGCGGCTTCGTTGAAATACCCGCCGACAGGAGGTAGCCGCAACCCGTTTTCTTCAGCCTCGGGGGGCGGTGGGGGCGGCGTGGAAGATTCTGCGCTTTCGGGCGCTTTTTTCACCTTGTCTTCAAGACCCGACAGGCGCTCGACGACTTTCTCAAGAGAATCATGTACGGTTTTCAAGGTTTCCTGAGTGCGCTTTTCCACCGTGTCGGTGTTGGCGCGGACATCGTCGAGGCCTTTTTCCAGATTGGCAATAGCGGTTTTGAACTCGGTATCATTGCGGCTTGTATCGCCAAGCTTGGCGACAGCCTGGGCGGCGGCAAGCTCGGCAGCCTCACGCACGGCGGTGCGGGTGGTTTCATTGGCCTGCTCAACAAAACGCCGGGCCACGCCTTCAGCTTCCCGGGAGGCTTTTTGCACCGCTTGCGCCGTAGCTTGCTGGGCGACCTGGGTGGCAACCTGCTGGGCAGCTTGGCTGGCGGCTTGCCGGGCGGTTTCGGCAGCGGTTTCACGGGCCTGATCGAGACCCTTGAAGAGTTGTGAAATACGCTCTTCAAACCCGTCGAGAGTTTTGAATTTTTCCTCGGTCTGGCCGAGACGGTTATTGATCTGGGCAAACTTGGCGTCGAGCTTGGGCAGCAGGTCATCCCAGCGATTCTGTTCCCTGGTGCTTTCCAACTGGACCGCCAGTTCATTGACCCGGGTTTCCAGATCAATCAATTGCGGATGGGGGTCTGTATCCTGCAAGGAGTGGTCAAGACGTTGCGCCAGATTCTGCAAGCGTTCCTCGATGGAGTTTACCTGCTCGATATCGGGGATGTGCTGCTCGGTTTCGTAAAGGCGCCCGGCCAGTTCCTCATAGCGATTATGCAAGGAGGCGATGGCCTGATCGGGCCTTGGCGCGGTGCGCACCTCTTCGAGCCCCTGCGAAAGCTGGGCAATCTGTTCATGCAGGACCTTTAGATGCGGCGGGTTGTTCACCTGGGCCTGGGTATGGGAGACCTGCTGGCTCATCTGCTTGATCTTGTTTTTCAGGGCGGTGAATTCAGGGTCTTCTGAAATGCCCGCCGGACGCTGGCTTTCGATCTGCTGGCTCAGGCGCTCGATATCCGTGGTGGATGGCACGCTCCGGGTGCGTTGCATGGCGATCTGCATATCGCGGTTCAGGCGGGCAATCTTGTCTTCAAGAGCGCGGTAGCTTTCATTGGCGCCCTGATTGGATTGCTGGTTGAGCATGGCGGCAAGCTGGGCAACCCGTTTTTCCATCTCGGCAATCCGGTTCTGGCCCGGCGCCTTGTTCTCGTTGGCCGAGCCGGGGGCAATGGTGTTCATGCGCGCACCGATCTGGGACAAGCGCTGCTGGATGGATTTCAAAACATCGCCGTTGCGCTTGTCGGTCAGCTCGATGTGATCGACAACAAGGGCCAGTGCTTCTTCAAGTGTTTTCATTTCTGAACTCTTTTGTGTGCCAGATGCAGACCCGGACATTGCCTCTTCTGCCGACATGGGCGGGTGGATATAATGGGAGATCAAATTGAGATCATCCTTGAACTCGCTCAGGATTTCCGAGGTCTGGCGTTCGCTTTGTTCAAATTTGCCCGCCAGATCACGCAAGGCCTGCAAGACCGTATCATCATTGGCCCTTGATCCGGCTTCAGCTTCAGGAGCAGATGATTCTTCTGACTCTCTTGTTTCATCATGTGTTTCATCATGCTCGCTGGCCAGCCTGGCCAATTGAGAGGCCAGCGCATTCAAGGTTGCATGGACATCATTGTCGAATTTGCCCTTGTGGTCTGGGCCCTGCCCGCGTTCCGGGCCTTGCCCGCGTTCCGGGCTTTGTCCGCTATGCTGATCGTCTTGTCCGGAGGGGTTCTCATGACCGGCTTCGCTGTTTTCGATAATCACCTTGTTCAGCCACTGACCAAGGGTCTTGCCGGATTTCCTGGCTTCGATCTTTGCGGTTTCGCGGGCCTCGCGCTCTATCCCCTTAATGCTCCAGGGTGCTCCAGTTTTCATGGGACTATCCGTTCATTACCAATCATTAAATCGTGCCTGCACTTGCCCTTGTCTTCCGGGTGGTAAATACAGGCCCCCCGTCATTGCCAGATATGACAGACGCAATGGCGGCGCCTGTTAACTGTTC
>CAZHLV010000111.1:0-17449 GCA_964533415.1 uncultured Hyphomicrobiales bacterium | reverse complement strand
AAAAGAGGCACCAGATTGATGAATTGACCGGCCCGGGCCGATCCGATCTGTTCAACTCCGCGGGCAAAAAACATCTGGGCCAGAATGGAGGGAAACAGCAGGTAGGGATGGTCAAGATATTTAAACCCGTTACGGGGCATATGGGCGACTTTCAGATGAAATCGTCTGGAATGGTGATAAAGAGCATTTAGGCGAGTTTGACGGGGAAAGAAAGCCCGGCCTTGCAAATCGCTCTCGCCTTGCGGGCAAAGTGTGGTTATAGTGCGGCGCTGTTTTCAGGGGATTCCGGCTTTTCCGGCGTCTCTTTTTCACAAATCGCAAAACGGGGAATATCATGGCGAATGTGGTGGTTGTCGGCTCGCAATGGGGTGACGAGGGCAAGGGAAAAATCGTTGACTGGCTTTCCGAGCGTGCTGATGTGGTGGCGCGTTTCCAGGGCGGGCATAATGCCGGGCATACGTTGGTTATCGACGGGGTCACCTACAAGCTGAGCGCCCTGCCGTCGGGCGTTGTGCGTCCGGGCAAGCTGGCGGTGATCGGCAACGGGGTTGTGCTGGATCCCTGGGCATTGAAGGCCGAGATTGAATCGATCCATAAACAGGGGGTTGAGATCACGCCGGATAACCTGCGTATTGCCGGGAATGTTACGCTGATCCTTCCGTTGCATTCTGAACTTGATAATATTCGCGAGGCGGCGGCGGGCAAGGGCAAGATTGGCACCACCGGGCGCGGGATCGGCCCGGCTTATGAAGACAAGGTGGGCCGCCGCGCCATCCGGGCGCAGGATCTTATAAATGTCGATACCCTGCCGGCCAAGGTTGATCGGCTGTTGAAACATCACAATGCGCTGCGCCGGGGGCTTGGGGTGGATGAGCTTGAGGTGGCGAAGGTCTTGCAGGAAATCATTGATATCGCGCCGGTAGTGCTGCCTTATATCGATACGGTCTGGAAATTGCTGGATGAACACAAAAGGGCAGGCAAGCGCATCTTGTTCGAGGGCGCGCAGGGGATGCTGCTGGATATTGACCACGGCACCTATCCTTACGTGACATCATCGAACACGGTGGCTTCCAACGCGGCTACCGGCACGGGCATGGGCCCCTCCTCGATCGATTATGTTCTGGGCATTACCAAGGCCTATACAACCCGGGTTGGCTCCGGGCCTTTTCCCACCGAGTTGGAGGATGAGGTCGGCCAGCGCCTGGGCGAGAAAGGGCACGAGTTTGGCACCGTGACCGGGCGCTCGCGGCGCTGCGGGTGGTTTGATGCGGTGCTGGTGCGCCAGTCGGTCAAGACCAATGGCATTGACGGGATTGCGCTTACCAAGATCGATGTCCTCGACGGGTTGGCGGAGCTGAAAATCTGCGTGAAATACCTGCTTGATGGCGAGGAAATCGATCATTTGCCAGCATCAGAAGGGGCGCAGGCCCGGGTTGTGCCGGTTTACGAAACCCTTGAAGGCTGGTCCCAGAGCACGGAAGGGGCGCGGAGCTGGAGCGATCTTCCAGCCCAGGCGATCAAGTATATCCGCTATATCGAATCCCTGATCGAAGCTCCGGTGGCGATGCTTTCCACCAGTCCGGAGCGTGAAGATACGATACTGGTTCGCGATCCGTTCGAGGATTAATCATCTTCTCGATATTGACGGTGCTGATGCACCACGAAAGAGGGCGGCCCCAAGGGCCGCCCTTTTCAATCAGGTCTTGATTATTATTGAGCCGGCGCCGGTTGAATTGGCGGCGGGGGCACATAGGCCGGAGCTGCCGGAGCGGCTGTAGCTGGCGGCGGTGTGTAAGCCGGTGCCGCGGGCGGGGTGGCATAGGTCGCCGGAGCTGCCGGAGCAGGCGCGGCTGGCGGCGGTGCGTAAGCCGGTGCTGCGGGGGCTGCTGAAGCTGCCGGATAACCTGCCGGGGGGGCCGGGTTTGCCGGGACGCCGGTCAGAACCGCCTGGGCTTTCTGGAACAGGATGCTTTTCTGCATTTCCGTGAGATAGCCGGTTGCGGGCTGGTTGATGGAAACCTGGAAAGCGCGGGCGCCAGCACGGGTGGCGGGGCCTGCCCGTCCGTCAACGGCGCCGACATTGAAGCCGAGGATATTGAGAGATTCCTGGATCTTCATGGTTACGGGCGAAGGCGGGGTGCGCGGGGCATAATATCGCCGGGCCGGTGCGCGCCGGTAGTAACGCCGCGGAGCCGGTTCATAAACCCGGCGTTTCTTCTTGCTGATGCCATGAAGAACCGCAAGTCCGGCTGCGCCTGCGACAGCGCCGAGAAGGAAATTGCCGGTTTTGCTGGCTGCCTGGGCCTGATGGGGTGTTGAAAGGGTGATCCCGGCAGCAAACAAGGCAGCGGCTGTCAGGGCAAGTGTCTTTCCGTGATGATGAAAAGCAATCATGGTGTGCCTCCAGTTAGATGGTTTCCGAAAATCCTGCTTTAGTGTAGTTGATACCCAAACTGGGGCAAAAGCAAGGCGAAAACGTTGAATTTCCAGTTCATGTGATCTCGTATGCGTGTTACTTAATATCCTCCTTTATACAGGTTGGGCCATGTATTTAACTTGAACCGGCTGTTCATTTACCGTTCATGTTTGATTTTTTCTCCATGTGGCCATCTTTTCGGGACAAGCTCCACATATGCCCATTTCGCGAAATGACAACAAACCTCTCACCTGGACACTTCAAGGCGCGCATCTTGGGGATAACCTTCAGGTGAAGGCGCTTGCCGATGCCTTGGGCTGGCCACAAAAGAATATCTCCTTGCAGTTTAACGGGGCTTACCGTCTCCCCAACTTTTTGCTTGGAAGCACTCTAAAGACTCTGAAGCCATCAGGCAAATCACAACTTCAGGGGCCATGGCCGGACCTGGTGATCGGTGCGGGGCGGCGTTCGGCGCCGGTGGCCCGCTGGATAAAGGCGCGCTCAGGCGGGCGTTGCCGGCTTGTTCAACTGGGGCGGCCGCGTGCGGCCTTGCGGCTTTTTGACCTGGTGGTTACAACGCCGCAATATGACCTTCCCGATGCCGATAATGTTATTCAAAACCTGATGCCCCTGAGTGGACCGGTTGAAGCTTTGCCAGACATCGAGATTGAGAAATGGCAAGCCTTCTTTTCCCGTTATTCACGACCCTGGACGGGTGTTCTGGTGGGGGGAAGCACCTGGCCGTTTGTTCTGGATGCGGCAGCCGCAACGGATTTGAAGAAAAAGGCAAGCCGCCTTGCTGCTTCTGAAAATGGATCACTGCTGATCGCCTGTGGTCCGCGAACCTCTCCCGAGGCGACGGCGGCACTGGTGGAAGCTGCTGGTGCTCCGGCTTATATCCATCGGTTTGACAGCGGTGAGGCAAACCCGTATTCGGCCATGCTTGCCCTTTGTAATTCGTTCATTGTGACAGGTGATTCGGTTTCCATGATTAGCGAAGCCTGTAAGACCGGCAAACCGGTATATATTTTTGATGTTCCGCGCCGCCAGGGATGGGGGCCGGTGATTGCCGGTTATCTGGAGCGTTGGCGGCGAGGGGAAGGTCTTCTTGCCAGGGGCCTTTTGCATTTGGCGGCAAGTGGTGTGCTCAGTCCTCCTCGCAATGTTGCTCGCTTTCATGAGCAGATAATTCAAGCAGGCCATGCGACTTGGCTTGGCTCTTCGGGAATGCCTGCTGCTTTTGCGCCGGAAGATGAACTGGCTGCTACGGTGCGCCGTGTACGGGAATTGTTCGTCCGGGATGGTTAATCCAGGTTTTGCTTATGCCAGTTTGCGGATTTCAGGTGTTTTGGCTTTTGCCGTCCCTGCCGCCTCAAGCAGCGCCATTTCGATCAGATAACTTAACATGCTCAACTCGTTTTCGGCGGCAATGCGCAGAAGGTCTTCGAGTTGTTTCTGGATGAGATGGGCTGCCTGTTGCCGCTTTTCGCTCATGATGTGCACTCTCGTTCTATCTGTATCGGTTGGCGTGTGTCGATGTTCAAGGTACTCCGGTTCAATCATGCTGATTGCCATCGCCGGGGAATCCCGCTTATGTTCAGGCGGAGACATATCTGCGTGCATGGAACTGATGTGTTTGAAATTCCCCTTTTTCAGGTTGTGATATATACTCATCACGTCCATTGTTTTAGTTTCTCACTGTGAGTCACCTATTTTTCACCCCGTAAAGAATCTGTTTTTGTGAAAAGATCCAAAGATATAAATACGACGGACATTGAAGAAGCTCTGGCGCGGGTTATTGCCTCGGAGGGCTTTGTCCGTTCGGCGCGGCAGGTCCGTTTTTTGGAATTTCTGGTCACGGAGTCCCTGGCAGGGCGTGCTGACAAGATCAAGGGCTATTCAATTGGCGTTGAGGTTTTTGACAAGGATGAAAACTTCAACCCTGAATCCGATACCATCGTTCGGGTCTATGCTGGCCGGTTGCGGCGGATGCTGGAGACATATTACCTGACGGAAGGGAAAGATGATCCGGTAATTATCGAGGTTCCCAAGGGGGGGTATGCGCCTGTATTCCGCCGCCGCCGGAAAAAGAAAGCCGCCAAATCTTTCTTTCGGCGGCCCCTTGTGCTGGTGTTTGGCGTGTTGCTCGTGATTATCGCCGGGTTGAGCGGGATGCTGGCCTGGCAGTTCTTGTCCGTGGATAGTGGGGCAGGTGAGAACGAAAAACTGGGCAAGGTGGCCAGCGCCGCCAAGCAGATGCCCTCAGGGCCGCGCGTGGCGGTCCTGCCCTTTACTGACATTACCGAAGCGGGGATGAAGAAACATTTCATTCACGGGCTGGCAATGCAGATCATCGTGAATTTAACGCGTTTCAAGGATCTGTTTGTCCTGGGGCCGGATACAACCCTGAACAGGCCTGAATTCCGGCGCAATATCCTGAAGGCGGGGCAGGAGCTTGGCGTGCGTTACATCCTGGCCGGTACGGTGGCGGAGACCCGGGACGAGATTTATGTGACGGCGCGGCTTCTGGAGACAAAAAGCGGGCGGATTGTCTGGTCGAAATCTTTCCAGCGCATCAAGACCGGGGATAATCTGTTTGAAATTCAAAAACGCATCTCAAGTTCGGTTGCCTCGGTGCTGGGGCAGCCTTATGGAATTATCAACCGGCTGGAGAGCCGCCAATCCATGGGGCAGAGTAATGTCTCCATGTCGGCCTATTCGTGCTATTTGCGGTATTTCAACTATGTCCAGAATGAGAGTGCGAAAACGCATCTTGTGGTTAGGGATTGCCTGGAAAAGGCGGTAAAGGATGCACCGGGTTTTGCCCAGGCCTGGGCAGCCTTGTCGTGGATGTATGTCAACGAGTACCGGCAGGGATATAATGTCAAGATCGGGGATGCTCCGCCTCTTGACCGGGCGTTGAGTGCGGCCCGCAAGGCGGTTGAGCTTGACCCGGATGATTCGTTTACCCATCAGCGGCTGGCCGATGTCCTGATTACGCGTGGCAACAAGGATCTGGCGCGCCGCGAGATCATGCGGGCCATGGAGCTTAATCCCAATAATGCCGATGTTCTGGCCGATGTTGGGTGGATATTGAAAACCCACGGGAAATGGGCCGAGGCCTATTGGTTGACCCGCCGGGCAATCAAGCTCAATCCGGGGCATCCGCCGTGGTACCTGGAAACCATTTTCCTGTATTATTATAAAAACCTTGATTGCAAGAACGCACGGCCCGTGGCCCGCTCACATTATCGGGCCAATAGTGATTCACTGTTGCCGCACATGTATCTGGTTTTGGCGGCAACCATGTGCGGTTCTGAAGATGAGGTCGAGGATTCCATTGAAATTCTCAATACATCCTATCCGGGGTTCTTGCGCCATCCTGGGAAAACCCTGAAAAAACTGGCAACTCCTGATGGGTTGATTGAAACGATTATCAATGATCTTGCTGACGCAGGGGTTCAATTCGCACCTGAAGAGGGTGAGGGTGAGAACTGATTTGTTACCCGCCAACTCCGGCAGTCTCCGGCAAGATGCCGGGCTTGTGTGCGGGGCCTGATGGTTAATCCAGAGCTCGAAACGGGGCAAATCCTAAAATAAAAAGCCATTTCAATCAATGTTAACCCTTTGCGACGACACTCGCTTTGGGGGAAGCTGTCACGAGCCTCCGTCGAGTAGTGGTGTGTCATTGCATTTGTAAAGGGGGAGAACTCATCATGGACGATCTCTTAAGTGAGTTTTTAACGGAAACCAATGAGAGCCTTGATGTTGTCGATGTGGAACTGGTCAGGTTTGAGCAGGACCCGAATGACAAAGACATTCTCGCCAATATTTTCCGGCTGGTTCATACGATCAAGGGAACCTGCGGCTTTTTAGGCCTGCCGCGCCTTGAAGCCCTTGCTCATGCCGCTGAAACCCTGATGGGCAAGTTCCGCGATGGTGCTCCGGTTACCGAAGAAGCGGTGACCTTGATCTTGCAGTCCCTCGACCGGATCAAGGAAATTCTCGCTGATATTGAAGAGACCGAAACCGAACCTGAAGGCACTGATGATGACCTGATCTCCCAGCTTGAAATTCTGTCGGCGGGGGGAACATTAAGCGGTGGGGCGGCAAAAGCCGGGCCGCAAGAGGTTGATGATTCTGAAGCGATCCAGGTTTTGGAGCGCGAATTGAAACCGGGTGAAGTTTCTCTTGAGGAACTGGAAAGGGCTTTTCAGGAAACGGAAGTAGATGAGGATTTCGTTCTGGGCGATCCGGTAACTGAGAGTGCGCCGGAACCTGAAACAAGTGCGCCCGAAGCGCCGGTTGCCAAAGCCGCCCCGGCAAAAGCAAAAAAATCCCCGGAAAAGAAAGCGGTTCGGAAGGAAAAACGGGTTACACCGCAGTCCATCCGGGTGAATGTGGATACGCTGGAAGACCTGATGACCATGGTCTCCGAGCTTGTGTTGACACGTAACCAGTTGCTTCAGATGGTGCGGCGGCTTGATGATTCAGAGTTCAAGGCGCCGTTGCAGCGGCTCTCCAATGTAACCGGGGAGTTACAGGAAGGGGTCATGAAAACCCGCATGCAGCCCATCGGCAATGCGTGGCAAAAGCTGCCGCGGATCGTGCGTGATCTGGCCAATGAACTGGACAAGAAGATTGATCTGGAAATGGTCGGGGCCGAAACCGAGCTTGACCGGCAGGTTCTGGAGCTTATCAAGGATCCGCTGACCCATATCGTGCGCAACTCCGCCGATCACGGGCTGGAGACCACGTCAGGGCGCCTGGAAGCGGGCAAGCCGGAGACCGGCAAGATCATCCTGAAAGCCTATCATGAGGGCGGCCATATCATCATTGAAATTTCTGATGACGGCAAGGGGCTTGATGCTGAAAAGATCAAGGAAAAGATCATCATGAATGGTCTTGCGACCGAATCCGAGCTTGACCAGATGCCGGAATCGCAGATTCATAAATTCATTTTCAATGCCGGGTTTTCCACGGCGGCCAAGGTTACCTCGGTTTCGGGGCGCGGGGTCGGCATGGATGTGGTGCGGACCAATATCGAGATGATCGGCGGGTCGGTGGACCTGGTTTCAAAGATGGGCGAGGGAACGACCTTGTTTATCAAGATCCCGCTGACCCTGGCTATTGTCTCGGCGCTGATTGTGACTTCGGGCGAACATAAATTTGCCATTCCGCAGTTGAATGTGGTGGAACTGGTGCGGGCGCACAAGGAATCCGAGCATCGGATCGAGATGATTAATGAAACCCCGGTGCTGCGCTTGCGTAACAAGCTCCTGCCCTTGCTGCATCTTGACAGTATCTTGAAGCTTGACGTTCAACATGAAGATGATGAATCGGGGAAGGATTTCGAGGAAGGCTTTATCATCGTATCGCAGGTTGGCAACCAGACATTCGGAATTGTCGTGGATTCGGTTTTTGATACGGAAGAAATCGTTGTCAAGCCGATGTCCTCGATCTTGCGTGATATCCCGATGTTCTCGGGCAATACCATATTGGGGGACGGCAGTGTTATCATGATCGTTGATCCCAATGGATTGGCCCAGTCGGTGAGTGACCATGCGACTGAAGTGGCATCTGGCGAGGATGCCGGTGGAATGGCCAGTATGGATGTTGCCGGCAAACTGACTTCCTTGCTGATGTTCCGGGCCGGATCGAGTGAACCCAAGGCCGTGCCGCTCTCGCTGGTGACACGCCTTGAGGAGATCGAGGTTGAGCGGATCGAACCTTCCAACGGTCATGACCTGGTTCAGTATCGCGGCAAGCTCATGCCACTGGTACGGATCAGCCCGGATGCGGCATTGAAGGAAAGCGGGCGTCAACCCATTCTCGTGTTCAGTGATGATAATCATTCGATGGGGCTTGCTGTTGATGAAATCGTTGATATCGTTGAGGAAAATCTTAATATTGAAGTTGGGGCCGAACGTGAGGGTATGTTGGGCTCGGCTGTTGTCAAGGGCAAGGCGACGGAGATTATCGATGTTTCGCATTATCTTGTGGAGGCGCATGAAGACTGGCTGCACCGCAAGGAAAAAACGGTCGGACATGCGGCCCGCAAGCTGCTCCTGGTCGATGACAGCGCCTTTTTCCGCAATATGCTTACACCGGTTCTCAATTCGGCCGGATATGAAGTTACAACCGTGGATTCGGTGTCTGCGGCCATGAGACTCAAGGAACAGGGCCATGCTTATGATGTCATCGTGAGTGATATTGAAATGCCGGAAATCGACGGGTTCAAATTTGCCGAATCCCTGCGCGGAGATGAAGATTGGGGGCATACGCCGATTATTGCCCTGTCGGCTTTGAACACCTCTTCAGCCATCCAGCGGGGCCGTGAGGTGGGCTTTACCGATTATGTGGCGAAATTTGATCGCGAGGGTCTGATTTGCAGCTTGCGCGATACCTTTGATGATGAAATGGGAGAAGCGGCATGAGTGAGTTGAACGACAACGCTATGGGCGCTCAGGGGGCAACGCGCGAATATCTGACGGTTTATATCGAGGGCCAGTTGTTTGGCATGTCGATCGACCAGGTGCATGATGTGTTCCTGATCGATTCCATGACCAGTGTTCCGCTATCCATACCCGAGGTGGCCGGGGTGCTCAATTTGCGTGGGCGGATCGTAACCGCAATTGATATGCGCGAGAGGCTTAATCTGCCAAAATCGGAAGGGGACCACAGCAAAATGGCGGTGGGAATTGAGTATCACGGGGAATCCTACGGCCTTATTATTGATAATGTTGGAGAGGTTTTGCGGATCGCCGATCAACAGGTTGAACCTAATCCGACAAATCTGGATGCCCGGTGGCGGGCGGTTTCTGCCGGGGTTTGCCGGTTGAAAGGTAATCTGATGGTGGTTCTGGATGTCGAGCGGACGCTTGATTTCGGGCAGGACCAGTCTGCCGCGGCCTAGTGTTTGAGTATGTATCCGGCCGGGTGGCCGGAAGTTGAGTACGGGAGTAGAGTAATGAAGCAGTGTCTTGTTGTTGATGACAGTTCCGTCATCAGAAAAGTTGCACGGCGTATCCTTGAGAATCTGGATTTTGACATTGTCGAGGCTGAAGATGGTCAGCAGGCCCTGAATCAATGCGGCGAGAAAATGCCGGAGGCCATTTTGCTGGACTGGAACATGCCGATCATGGATGGCATGGATTTTCTGGTGCATCTGCGCAAGCTGCCACAGGGCGACAAGCCCAAGGTGGTTTTTTGCACCACAGAGAATGATATTGACCATATCTCCCGCGCTATTGCGGCGGGCGCCAATGAATATATCATGAAGCCGTTTGACCGGGAAATTCTGGAAACCAAGTTTCAGGAAGTCGGTCTGGCGTAACGTTACTGGAGGTATCCCATGATGGCTTCGGTAAATGTTGCGCAAGATCCTGCCCGGAACGGTATCAGGGTCATGATTGTTGATGATTCTGTTGTTATTCGCGGATTGTTGTCGCGCTGGTTGAAAGAAAGCCCGGGCATTGAAGTTGTTGCAGCGTGCCGTAATGGCAAGGTGGCAGTTGAGCAGGTGGAGCGGGTTGAGCCGGATATCGTTGTTCTTGATATCGAGATGCCGGAAATGGATGGCATGACGGCGTTGCCCTTGCTCCTGGCGAAAAAACCGGGACTGAAAATTATCATGGCTTCGACCCTGACCAAGCGGAATGCCGGGATCAGCATGAAGGCGTTGTCTCTTGGTGCGGTAGATTATATTCCCAAGCCCGAAGGTAATCACGGGGTGACGACATCGGCGGATTTCCGCCGGGATCTGATCGCCAAGATTACGGCGATCGGACAGGCCCGGCCCCGGCGTGTTTCACCAAGACCAGCATTCGCCAAACCGGCAACTTCGGGCTCTGCTCGCAAGATGGGGGCAGTATCGCTGCGTGAAGCGGATGCTTCTGTTTCTCTGGTTCCTTTCTCAAACGTGAAACCTTCGGTGCTTGCCGTTGGCAGTTCAACAGGTGGGCCGCAGGCCTTGACCCGCTTGTTCACGGCGATTTCTCCTGTGCTGGACAAGGTTCCTGCCGTGGTGACCCAGCATATGCCGGCAACCTTTACCGCGATTTTGGCGGAAAACCTGGCGGCAGCGTCGCGACGGGTTTGCAAGGAAGCCGAGGATGGCGAAGTATTGCGCGCCGGCGTGATTTATGTGGCGCCGGGGGGCAAGCACCTGGTTCTGAACAAGGGGGCCGGGAGCGTCAGCGCCCGGCTTGATGACGGAGCGCCGGTCAATTTTTGCAAACCCGCGGTTGATCCCATGTTTGACAGTATTGCGGCTGCCTATGGCAGTGCGGTTTTAGGGGTCATTCTCACCGGTATGGGGCATGACGGGCGCGATGGCGGAATTTCAATCCGCAAGGCAGGGGGGAATATTATTGCCCAGGATGAAGCCAGCAGCGTTGTCTGGGGGATGCCCGGCGCGGCGGCCCAGGCGGGGATTTGCAGCGCTGTTCTGCCGATTGACCAGATTGCCAATAAAGTTATTGAGATCCTTAAAAGAGGCTGAGGATGAAAACCGAAACATTTGACTATATTTCATCGCTGGTAAAAGAGCGTTCGGGAATTGTTTTGACGCGGGAGAAGGAATACCTGCTGGAAAGCCGCCTGGAACCGGTGGCGCGGCGCCACGGCATGCAGAGCGTTGATGATGTGGCGGAGGCGCTTCGCCGCTCTCCACAGGGGCTTTTGGCGACGGATGTCATTGAGGCCATGACCACGAACGAAACCTTTTTCTTTCGTGACCGGACGCCGTTTGACCTGTTCAAGGATGAAATGCTCCCCTACATGAAAACAGCGCGGAGCAAGGAAAAGAAGCTGCGGATCTGGTGTGCGGCGGCATCCATGGGGCAGGAGCCCTATTCGATCTCCATGCTGCTCAAGGAAGATCCGGCCATGGCTTCATGGCGGACTGAAATTCTGGGTACGGATATTTCCAACGAAGCGCTGGAGAAGGCAAAGGCGGGGCTGTACAGCCAGTTTGAGGTGCAGCGCGGATTGCCGGTGCAGTTGCTGGTGAAATATTTCAAGCAACATGGTGATATGTGGCAGCTCGATTCCGGGATCCGGGCCATGGTCCAGTACAAGAACTTCAACCTGCTCAACTCCTTTGCGGTTCACGGGCGTTTTGATATCGTGTTCTGCCGCAATGTCCTGATCTATTTTGACCAGCCGACCAAGAAGGATATCCTGGAGCGCATTGCCAAGCAAATGCCCGATGATGGATTCCTGGTTCTGGGTGCGGCGGAAACAGTGATCGGCATTACGGATGCGTTCAAGTCTGTTCCGGGAAAACGCGGGCTGTTTTCGGTGAACCGGAAGAGCGAGGAAAAAGCTCCGCTCCGGGCTGCTGTGGGGGCATCATCTGCGGGCCTGCCTCCCAGGCCGGCTTTGCAAGGCGCGGCCAAGCCGGCCGCGCAACCTTCGGCAAGCCGCTTTACCAGCCGCTTTCCGCTCAAAGCCGGATAGATCAACCTGCGTTCAAGTGATTCTACTTGGACGCAGATTGATACAACTCATTGCTTTTACTGCGCTTTCTATTGGAAAATCAGCTCGCACTTTTCTGGAAGCGCTTTAATTCCCGGACAGGCAATAACGCCCTGAACCGGCAATGTCATTTGCATCCAAGGCCCCGAAATAAGTTTCGATCCAGCCCTGATGCGCGCCGGGAACCGGCTTGTTCCTGTAAAACCCGGAGAACATGCACATACCCTTGGCATAGCGGACATTGCCCCGCAAGTTAACCGCCAACCCGCCATTATAAGGATTTTGCCGGTCATCAGGGAGAATAAACGGATACAACTTGTCTGGCGCAGCATTCTGGCAGGCCGCGTCATCGGTTGCATTATCCGCTGCAAAATGGATATAGACAATCAGCCCCTCACCAGAGGGCGGCGGTGAGGACAATACCCCCTTTTTGCTGACTCGCGGAGACCATACCGGAACTGCGATTCTTGAATCCTGCCCCGTGCACGGCTCCAACCCTTGAGAAAATGCCGCCCCGCCCTGACTTGCCCAGGCTGCCCCGAGAATTCCGGTGGCCAGCACCAGGGCGATTTTATTGCTCTTGCTATTTTCGAATATCATCTTTCAGGCGATCCTCCCGAATATCTACCCTGCCAGCGCTTTCGCAATACCTTGGAATATTTCCACAATCCGGGCAATGTCGTCAAGGCTATGCGCCGCCGAAACCGAACAGCGCAGCAAACTGGTGGCATTGGGAGTGCCGGGTGGAAGGGCGATATTCACATAAAGCCCGTTATCAAGAAGCTGGTTCCACATGGTAATGGCGACAAGTTCATTGGGCACCCGCACCGCCACCACCGGGCCGGGAACATCGCAGCACAAATCAAGGCCAAGATTTTTCAACCCTGTATGCAGCGCCTCGCCATTACGCCGCAGATTATCCCGCAATTCCGGGCGAGTCTCGATCTGGCGCAGCGCCTCGGATACCGATGCCATGGTGGCCGGCGATGGCGAAGCAGTGAACATATAGGGCCGCGAAGCCAGGCGCACCATTTCAAACAGCGGGTCATTGCTCGCTGCAAAACCGCCCACCGCGCCAAGGCTCTTGGAGAACGTGCCTGCAACCACATCCACCTTGTCCTCAAGCCCGTCCTGCTCCGCCAGCCCGCGGCCATTTTCGCCCAGAACACCAAAGGAATGCGCCTCGTCCACCAGCAGCATGGCGCCATATTTTTCCTTCACCTCGATGAAATCCGCCAGTGGCGGCACATCGCCAAACATCGAGTAAAGTCCCTCGATCACCACCAGTTTTCCCCCCGGCTCATTTTGCGCCCGCGCCAGGCGCTTGCCCAGATTGGCCGCATCATTATGGCGAAAGCGCACCAGCCTGGCCCCGGACAAGCGGCAACCGTCATAAATGCTGGCATGGGAATCAGCATCGAGGAAAATCGTGTCCTCGGGCCCTGCAAGCCCGGCGATTACCCCCAGATTGGCCTGATACCCGGTGGAAAACACCAGCGTGTGCTTGCGGCGCAAAAAACGCGAGAACTGCGCCTCAAGATCCATGTGCATCGCGTAAGACCCGTTTGCTACCCGTGAGCCCGTGGTGCCGGTTCCATAGCTATCCAGCGCCGCCTTGGCCGCTTCGATGCAAGCCTTGTCCAGCGTCAGCCCGAGATAATTATTGGTTCCGGCCAGCAAGATCTCCTTGTCCCCCTGCAAGGCGCGGGTAGGCGAGAGAATCTTGTCCATGCGCAGGCCCAGCGCATCCTTGCCCATCCCCAGCATCATCTGGTGACGGAGCGCCAATTCCTTGTATTTATCCAGCAATCCCATGGCTGCACCTTTACCTTAAAGACTTCTAATTCTGTGCTGCAATTTGCGCCTGAATGGTTTTAACCAGATCGTCAAGCGTCCGCGTATCGGACAGCAGGTTGAGCGGGATATCGATATCAAACCGGTCCTCCACCTCCATGACGAAATCCATCACCGTTACCGAATCAATTTGCAAATCCGCCGAAATATCCGTCTCCCGGGTCAGCTTCACCCCCCCCTTGTTAAAAGGCTCCAGCAACTTGCAGGTATCTTCAAAAATAATATCCCCGTCCGTCCCCATGCGATCTCTCTTTCCACTTGTTTATGAAAGCCATTTTTCCTGTTTGTACCAGGCAAGGGTCAAATCAAACCCCTTGGCAAAATCAACTTCTGGCGACCAGTCCAGCGTTTCTTCCAGAAGGTTTCCATGACACACCCAGTCCTCATGGTAAAGCTCTGCTGCCTTTCCCGGTGACAAAATTTGCGCCCGCCCTGAAATCATGCCCCAAAACTGCGCCAGGTAAGCGGCTCCCCAGACCAGCGTCTGCGGTAAAAACACCAGCGAAACCTTGCGCCCCTGCGATGTACCGGCGATTTCAGCCAGTTCCAGCCATCTATAGCCGCCAGGATGGCCATCGGCAATCTCATAGACACCGCGAACATGCTGGTTGCCGCAAACAAGCTGAAGGATCGCATTGGCCAGATCTCCCACATACAACATGGAAATGCGCATGCTGGAGCTACCCGGCACAATGGCCCGCTTGCCTTGCATTTGTTTGAAAAGCCCCAATGTCGCCGGATCCCCCGGACCATAAATTACCGGTGGGCGCAATATGGTGCAAACCATGGCATCGCCTGCTTTCTTGACCGCAAGCTCGCTCTTGCGCTTGCTCGCTCCATAAGGCGAAAGCCCCGGCTCGCGCGCCGCCAGCGAGGAAAGATGCACAAACCGCTCAACCCCGGCCGCCAGCGCCGCCTCGACAACCGCCCTTGTGCCAACCGAATTGACCCGGTCAAACTCGGCGCCGCGCCGCGCCTTGATGGCCCCGGCGCAATGAACCACCGCAAAAGACCCATCGGTTAGCCATTTCAGGGATTCTTTATCTTCCAGCGCGCCCTTGATAACCTCAAACCCGGCCAGCCACTGTACGGCCTGGGGGTTGCGGACCAGCAACCGGACATTAAACCCGGCATTCTTCAGGCGCATGGCCACATGGTAGCCAACAAAGCCCGTAGCCCCGGTAAGTGCAATTGTTTCTGGCATGGCAAATCCGGTTTCCAGAGTCTTTCATGATTAACCCGCGCTGGCCCGTTCTCTCATCTGGTCACCCATATACCGGTCACCCATATCATTGTTATCCTGCGGGTAGCCAAAAAGGAGAACGCGCTGGTGCAGATTCAACAAAAAGATAATGCACTTTAGACAACTCGGGCAATGAAGGGAACCACGCAGCCTGAAAATGCATTTAAAGCCGTGGTTCTTTATCATCCGGCAATGGCCGATCACCCCTGGGCGTGAGATGAAATTGCGACAATATCACCTGAAAGGAAGCCTTCTCTGGCGCCAACCCTTGAGAGCTTGCCCGATGAGGTGAAAGGCAAGGAGCGCGGCGGCACCAGGACGACATCGCAATCCACCCCGGCATGGCGCTGGACGATGGCGCCTATTTCACGGCGCAGGGAAAGCTGTTTTTCCTCATCTGTCATCCGGCATTGCACCAGAACAACAACCTTTTCATCATTATCCTTGTCTATGGAAAACGCCGCTGCATCCCCCTTGCGCAGGGGCGCCACCTCTTCAGCGGCCCACTCGATATCCTGTGGCCAGATATTGCGTCCATTATGCAGGATCAGATCCTTTGACCGCCCGGTAATCACGATCTGGCCATCAAGCATATAGCCCATATCGCCCGTATCCATCCAGCCATCATCCTTCATGACCGCCGCCGTGGCTTCATGGTTGCGGAAATAGCCTTGCATGACGCTCGGTCCCTTAATCAGGATATGGCCAATCTCCCGGTCATTCAGGCGCCGGCCTTCAGCGTTGAACACACCCAGATCATGCCCCGGCAGCGGCTTGCCGCAAGCCACGAATTCGCGTGTAGTCGCCACCCCGTCCTGATCGGTCTCTCTTGCCGGCACCGCACGGCCAAACAACTTGGCCTGATTGCGATCCACCCGGTCAATGACAATCTCTTCATCAAGCGGCGAGAACGTCACCGCAAGCGTGGATTCGGCCATGCCGTAGCTGGGATTGAAGGCCCGCGAGGAAAACCCGGCTGGCCCGAAGGTTTCGGAAAATTCACGCAAAATATCGGGGCGCACCATATCGCCGCCAATCCCGGCTACCCGCCAACACGAAAGATCAAGTTCACTGATCTCGTTTTTCAGCCGCCGCACCGCCAGATCATAGCCGAAACTCGGGCTATAGGCGACCGTGCAACGGTTTTCCGACATGATTTTCAGCCACAGCAAGGGCCGCCGGGCAAAAGCCGGGGTAGCCAGGTAATCAATGGTCAACTGACCCAGCATCGGCCCGATGCAAAATCCCACGAGCCCCATGTCATGATAAAGCGGCAGCCAGGAAAACCCCCGGTCATCATCCCCGGGCTTCAGACCATGTTGCAAGGAAACATCCGCATTGGCCATGATGGCCTTTTGTGTCACCAGAACGCCCTTGGGGTCGCTGGTGCTGCCCGAAGAATACTGGATATAAGCTGTTTCACCAGGCGAAAACGGCGCCAGTTCGCCGCGCCACATACCTGCTTCCAGCAAATCTTCATGAGTGATGAACCGGCCGCAATCCGCCTGTTTCACAGCCTCGCGAACCTGGTCCGCCAAGGCCTGCGGCGCAACGATCAAGGACGCGCCGGAATTGGTAATCATGCCTTCCAGACGCTGAATATAGGCATGACGTCCGCCGATATACATGCTGTAAGGCATCGGGACAGGAACAAAGCCGGCATATTGGCAACCAAAAAACACGTCCATAAAGGATGGCGAGGTTTCCGCAATGACCGCAACCCGCGCCCCGCGAACCAGCCCGAGCCCCATCAGGCGCCGTGCCGTGGCCCGCGCCCGTTCGCGTAATTCGCGATATGTCAGGGTTGTTTCAAGCTTGCCGCGCGGTGAATAAAAATTAAACCCGGTGACCCCTCTGGCCGCATAATCAAGCCCCTCGTGCAAAGTGGCAAAACCGCCCAGTTTGCGGGCAATACCGGTATTTGCCGTAACGGTTGGCGCACTCATGCAATCGTCTCCCACCAAATGAATTCAAACGAATGATCCGCGAAAACCCGGGGCTTTGTTGCCCCTCTTGCGCCCCTCCGCCTGAATCTTGAAAAATCACGAGCAGACGGATTTTCAATCACCCGATGTTGAGCTAATAGCAGCCATGTCTCCACACGCCAATTCAATTGGTGTTACAATTTGTAACAAAGGAACAGTAAAGGGGGCTTTCCAGATCTGGACTATTTCTACATAAGTCCCAAGGAGACCAGCCATTTAATCAGCATCACCGCTGCGCCACCCAATACAAACCCCAGGACAAACGAGGTCAGGTTTCGATAGTCCCCGCCCTCGCGGCGATGCAAGACTTTCCGGGCTTCAACTTCTTCTTCAGCTGCAATGGCCTTTTCACGTTCAATGAGCTGGTGCGCAATGTAATCTGTGACCGCCTTGCCAACCAGTTTGACATCCGTCCCCTCAAACAGCAGCTTGCGTCCGGTGCGGGTTGACTTCATTACCTGAAAACTGCGC
>CAZHLV010000110.1:0-8277 GCA_964533415.1 uncultured Hyphomicrobiales bacterium | reverse complement strand
GCCCTTGGCCGCATGCTCGACCCCATCGCCGACAAGCTGCTGGTGGGCGCGGCCCTGTTGATGCTGGTGAGCAACCACATCATCACCGGCTGGTCGCTCTGGGCAGCGCTGATTATCCTCAGCCGTGAAATGCTGGTCTCGGGCCTGCGTGAATACCTCGCCGAAGTGGAAGTCTCGGTTCCGGTCACCCAGATCGCCAAGTGGAAAACCACCGTCCAGATGATCGCCATCGGCTTTTTGCTCTCTGGCCCGGCAGGTGAAAAGCTCATTCCCGGCGTCATCAATTTTGGCCATATTTGCCTGTGGATCGCCGCCGCGCTTACCCTTTACACCGGCTATGATTATTTGCGCGCCGGAATCGCGCATGTTTTTGGAGACGAATGATGCAAGTTCGTTATTTCGCCTGGGTCCGCCAGAGAATTGGCAAGTCATCCGAAGATGTAACCCCGCCTGAAACCGTCAAGACCATCGCCGACATGATCGCATGGCTCAAGTCGCGCGGTCCTGAATTTGAAGCCGCCTTTGAAAACGAAAGCATCATCCGCGCCGCCATAGACCAGTCTCACGCCGCCCATGATGCCCCCATTTCCGGCGCAAGAGAGATCGCCTTTTTCCCCCCCGTGACCGGTGGTTAGTCCCCATGATCCGCGTTCAGGAAGACGATTTCGATCTCGCCGCTGAAATTGCCGCTCTCACCAGGGGCAATCATGATATTGGCGCCGTGGTCAGCTTCACCGGCCTTGTGCGCGGCGGCAAGGACCAGAACGGCATTACCGCCATGACCCTTGAGCACTATCCCGGCATGACGGAAAAGGCCCTTGAGGAGATCGAGGCCAGGGCCCATGCCCGATGGCCCCTGAACGCCTCCCTCATCATCCACCGCCATGGCCGTCTTGAGCCGGGCGAGAACATCGTCCTCGTCATCACCGCCTCAAGCCACCGGCAGGCCGCCTTTGAAGCAGCTGAATACCTCATGGACTGGCTCAAGACCAAGGCCCCCTTCTGGAAACTGGAAGAAGGCCCGGAAGGCGCCAAATGGGTAGACGCCCGCGAAACCGACACCCGCGCCCTCGACCGCTGGCAAAGTGAATAATTCCACCGCTCCTTTGCGGTATAATTGTTCTTTCTTGAGAATGAAGTCTTGACTTTCAAGCCGTTCCAGCCGATATACCCGTTATCACGTCATTGGCTGCCGCGTGAGCAGCCCGCCCTTTTTTTTCCAAAAATTGCAGAGCGCCGACAGCGCATTGCTTCCTTTGTTAAAGGTGCAAGACACCCCCCTTGCTGTGGTTTTTACCGCCGTAAGCCCAATTCATTCGTTCCCATTTCACGCGGGGTTCCGTGCAATCCGCCCGGCAAGGGTCTTTAAACGCTCCATGGCGTAAAAGGATTGCAAACCGCAAACGAGCAGATCCTGCCCGCCAAACACGGCGCGGTAGCCAAATCTGCACATTCATCATTCCGGCGACCGGGCAAAACCGCCCGCGCCCAGCGAAAAAGGCATATCCATTGTCACAATTTGAAGCCCTTGGGCTTTTCCCCTCTATCGTAAAATCTGTCAAGAAACTGGGCTATAAAGCCCCCACCCCGATCCAGCAAAAGGCCATTCCGCTGCTGCTTGAAGGCAAGGATGTCATGGGACTGGCCCAGACCGGCACCGGCAAAACGGCCGCTTTCGGCCTGCCGCTCATCCATCAACTGCTGGCGCTCAAGGCCAGGCCCGCACCGCAAAGCGTCCGGGCGCTGATCCTTGCGCCAACCCGCGAGCTGGCCAACCAGATTGCCGTCAACATGCGCGATTATGTCCGCGGCACACCCTTGCGCGTCATGTGCATCACCGGCGGTGCCTCCATCCACATGCAAAAGAAAAACCTCGTCCGGGGTGTTGATATCCTCGTGGCCACCCCCGGACGCCTGCTTGATCTGGCCGAGCGCAAGGCGCTGTTTCTCAAGACCGCCAAATTCCTGGTTCTTGATGAAGCCGACCAGATGCTTGATCTGGGCTTTATCCATTCCCTGCGCAAAATCGCCAAACTCCTGGGCACCCCGCGCCAGACCCTGCTGTTTTCCGCCACCATGCCCCGGCAGATGGCCGAGATTTCCCGCGCCTATCTCAATGCCCCGGTGCGCATTGAAACCACCACCCCCGGCCGCGCCGCTGACAAGATCCACCAGTCGGTGCATTTCGTCCAGCAGGGCGACAAGGCGGGCCTGCTGAAAAAATGCCTCAGCCATGCCCCCGAAGATATCTCGCTGGTCTTTGCCCGCACCAAGCGCGGCGCCGAAAAGCTGATGAAAAACCTCGTCGCCCACGGCCTGCCCGCCGGCTCCATTCACGGCAACAAGAGCCAGAACCAGCGCGACCGCGCCATCAAGGCGTTCAAGAACGGTGATATCCGCATCCTCGTGGCCACCGATGTCGCGGCAAGGGGCATCGATATTCAGGGCGTCAGCCATGTCTATAATTTCGACCTGCCCGAGGTGCCCGAAAACTACATTCACCGCATTGGCCGCACCGCGCGGGCCGGAGCGGAAGGAAAGGCGGTGGCCTTTTGCGCCCCGGCGGAAAGTCATTTGTTGCGCAACATCGAAAAACTGATGGGAATTACCCCCCATATCGCCAGCGGCGAGCCCGAAGACGACGAAGGAAAGGCCCCCACACGCAAGAGCCGCACGCGCGGCCGCAATCGCCAGAATGCGCAATCGCGCCGTCCGTCACAAGGCCGCGGCAAAAGCACAAATGCAGATACGCATGAAAACAACCGGAAAACCGGCCCCGCCAAACGGGCCGGAAACCAGAACAAGAAACGCCCTGGCCGCTGGTCCCCGGCAAAACGAAAATCCGCAGCCGCATAAACAGGTCTGTTAAAGTCATTCATTCCCCGTTCATAATATCCAGAATATATTCACGGTTATTATGGGCGGGGAAGTAAATTTTACTATTCCCCCGGATCAGAACAAGAACAAGACTTGAGCGGAGGGAAAAAATGCGCCTTGTTATTTCATTATTTGCACTTCTTACAGTAATATCATCACCGGCGTTATCAGCGCCATGTCCTTATACGCCCCAGAAGGGCTCACCTGAACGCCACGCCATCATGAACGCCCTGCGCGCACCGGTTCAGAACGAACTGCGCCAGCGTATTATTTTTGTCGTGAATTCGCTTAAAGTCTGCGGCAGCTGGGCCGCCCTTTCCGGCGTGCCGCGCCAGCCGGGCGGCATACCGGTCAATTACAGCCAGACCCGTTACCGCGAAGCCATTGCCGAAGACATGTTTGATGATGGCATCTACGCCCTGCTCTGGCGCGACCAGAACGGCTGGAGAGCCGTGAAATACGTCATCGGCGCAACCGATTACGCCCTTCCCGACTGGGTCCGCCAATACGCCGCCCCGCAACAGATCATTCCTTAAACCTGCGGAGAACGATAAAATGAAAATTGTTTCAGCCCTGCTGCTTGCAGCAAGCCTTTTTTCTTCCTCCGCCCTCGCCCAGAACGCCTCCGGGATAAAGGCAGAGTATTACAACCACAAGCCGGTTGCCTTGAGCGGTCCGATCAGCAAGGCATCGGGACGTGTCGTATCGCTCAGTTTCAATAATGACGGCCTGCTCTTGGCGCGCGGCGATGTCAACAAGAACCTCGACGTTTTCAGCCTTCCCAAGGAGAACAGGCTCTGGGGAAAAAAAGGCGATGGCATACTGCCCGTGAACCTGGCCGATATCTGGCCGCTCAACCTGCTCTTTGCCGCGCAAGGTGAATTTGACGGCAGCCGGATACTGGTTCTTGAATGGAATACCGGCAAGATCAAGGGACAGCTTTCCAATTATGGTGGCGGGCGCAACGCCGTGGCCTTCCATCCGGCAAAAGCCGAAGTTGCATGGATGGGCCCGCAGGCCGGCTTATACCGTTTTGGCGTAACCAGCGGCAAATATGCCGTTAAAGGCGAACGCCGGCACAAGCGCCCCGCTTACGGCCTTGCCTATTCAGGCGATGCCAGGCGCCTGTTTTCCGTCAGCCCGGACAAATCCGCCGTGGTCTGGGACACCGCCACCGGCGCCGCACGCATGCTGCTCACCGCGCAGCGCCCGCTAATCGATGTTGCCGCCCCCCGGCAGGGAAACAGCAATATCGTCGTGATTGGCGAAAACCGCGGTCTGCTCTATGTCCTCAACGGAATAACCGGCGCGGTTATCAAAAAAATACAAATCCCGGATAATGGTCTCAGCAACCTGGATTTCCACCCCTTCTCTTCCGACCTGCTGCTGGTCGCCGGGAAAACCCATGTCTATTTTTTGCAAGTCAGCACCGGAAAATTCCTGCGCGAGATTGACACCGGCGACAAGATCCATGCTCTCGCCATCTCAAGCGATGGCAACAAGATCGCCACCGGCCACGAATCCGGCGCTGTGAAAATATTCGAGGCACAATAACCCCTCCCGCATCGCGCCCGCCTTATTGTGGGCGCGATATGAGGAGCGCTTACGCCCTGGGCTGAACCTCAGCCGTATAATCCTCCATCAACACCTTGCTGATCTCGCCCACCGTGAAGTGATAATCGCCAATCTGCGAAACCGGGGTAACCTCCGCCGCCGAACCGGTGAGGAAACACTGCTCGAAATCGGCCATTTCCTCCGGCATGATGACCCGTTCATTCACCTTGATCTGCCGCCGTCCGGCCAGTTCAATCACCGTGCGCCGGGTAATGCCATCAAGAAAGCAATCGGGCGTTGGAGTATGCAACTCGCCATCCTTGACAAAAAATACATTGGCCCCGGTAGCCTCGGCCACCTGCCCGCGCCAGTCCAGCATCAGCGAATCGGCAAAGCCTTCCTTTTCCGCCGCATGTTTCGACAAGGTGCAAATCATGTAAAGCCCCGCCGCCTTGGCCTTGGAAGGGATGGTTCGCGGATCGGGCCGCCGCCAGTTGGAGATATTGAGCCGGATGCCCTTGAGCCGTTGTTCAGGGTCAAAATAGGACGGCCATTGCCAGGCCGCGATCGCCACGTGAATGGTGGTGTTCTGGGCCGAAACCGCCATCATTTCCGAGCCCCGCCATGCTATCGGCCGCACATACCCATCAACGATATCCTGCGCCTTGATGACGGCGCGGCAAGCCTCGTCAAGCTCTTTAACCGAATAGGGAATTTCAAAATCCAGCGCCCTGGCTGAATCATGCAAACGCTGTGAGTGTTCGGTCAGTTTGAAAATCTCGCCGCCATAGCAACGCTCACCTTCAAAAACCGAGCTGGCATAATGCAGCGCATGGGAGAGAACATGCAGCTTCGCCGAACCCCATTCAACCATTTTGCCATCCATCCAGATGACACCTTCTCGTTGATCAAAAGGCAATCCCGCCATATCATGTTCCTCTTTTAAACCCGTTAGCGTTTGCAAACGCGGATTATAACATTATCATTTACCCATCTGCCGGGTAAACACTGCTTCCCAAGGCTTGTCCGGATCACAAAAAGAACCATAAGATTGGTAATTATTGCACCGGAACCCACTTCGAACAGACGTTTCCTTTCGTCTGATTGAAAACTTCAGTAACAAATAGAAAAAAATATGTCAACATGACTGACGTAAATTTTACAAATCGAACATCTCTCCTCCTTCAGGATAAAAACCAGGACCGCCTGTTCGAGGCTGCCGAACTGCTTTTCTTCGCCTACCGGGATTTCATTTCCGATCCTGATGAAATTCTGGCGGAATTTGATTTTGGCCGGGCCCATCACCGGGTTATTCATTTCATCTCCCGCAACCCCGGCATTCGCGTTGCAGATTTGCTCGATATCCTGCGCATCACCAAGCAATCCCTGGGAAGGGTGCTGAAACAGCTCATCAAGAGCGGTTTTGTATTTCAAAAAGAAGGCCCCAGGGATCGCCGTCAGCGTTTGCTGTATCTGACCGAAAAAGGCGCCGCTCTTGCCGCGCGCCTGGCCGCCCCGCAATTTACCCGGATCGAAAACGCGTTAAGTGAAATCAGCCCGGAAGGCCAAGCAGCTTTTCTGGAAGTTCTTTACAAGCTGATAAATCCAAGGGACCGTGATATGGTCAAGCGCACTGTTTTTGGACAACGCTTGAAAACAGGTGAAAGCTGATTATGCCCCATGGCTCGCCCGCACCTCCGCCCGAGATCAATGCCCCGCATATACTGGTGATTGACGATGACCGGCGCATCCGCCAGCTCCTGCAAAAATTTCTGACCGAGAACGGATATCGCATCACGATTGCCGAATCAGCCGCTGAAGCGCGCTCCCGAATGAAAGGTCTTGCCTACGACCTGCTGGTTCTCGATGTCATGATGCCCGATGAGACGGGGCTTGAATTTGCCACCGCTCTGCGCCGCACCAGTAATGTGCCAATATTGATGCTGACCGCCATGTCCGAGCCTGAACACCGCATCAAGGGCCTTGAAACCGGGGTTGATGATTACCTGCCCAAACCTTTCGAGCCCCGGGAACTCCTGCTTCGCATTGGCAATATCTTGCGCCGCAGCCAAACATCTCCGCCCGAACCGGCGGAAATTCGCATGGGCGAATGCGTATTCATTCCAGCCCGAGGTGAATTGCGGCAAAATGGAAATCCCATTCGCCTGACAACGCGGGAACGCGAGATCCTGCGGATATTCGCCTCCAACCCCGGCCATACCTTTTCACGCCAGGAGCTGAGCGAAAGCATTGGCACCGGGCGCGAACGTTCGGTGGATGTATTGATTAACCGCCTGCGCCAGAAAATTGAACCCGATCAGGCCACCCCCGTTTTCCTGCAAACCATTCGCGGCGCAGGCTATGCGCTATTCAGCGACTAGGGCCGGGCAAGATGACAGCTTTTCCCAATATCCCCGCTCACGATGAGTTCCCACTCACCATCCGTCGCCGGTTTTCGCGTTTCCTGGAACGGTACTTCCCAGAACGCCTTTACGCTCGCACCCTGATTATCATGATTACCCCGATGGTGCTTCTTCAGTCCGTAGTTGCTTTTGTATTCATGGAGCGGCACTGGGACAAGGTCACCAAGCACCTCTCCCGCGCGGTCGCCCGCGATATTGCCATGCTGATCGATCTGCACGAACAAACTCCGCCGGTCCTGAGCAATGAAGATCTCACCCGCATGGCGCGGGAAAAGCTTGCCCTTTCCGTATCCTTTCTCCCCGGAATGAATCTTCCCCCTCCCCAACCCAAACCCTTCTTCTCCCTGCTTGACCGGCGCTTGAGCCGGGAAATGGTCCGCAATATCAACCGCCCGTTCTGGATTGACACGGTAGGGCGCTCCAATTTTGTCGATATCAGGGTTCAATTGAAAGATAGCGTAATCCGTGTAATCGCCCGCCGCAAACGCGCCTATGCCAAGAACTCGCATATATTCATCCTCTGGATGCTCGGGACCTCGCTCGTGCTTTTGACCATCGCGGTCATCTTTCTGCGCAATCAAATTCGCCCTGTCCTGCAACTCGCCGAAGCCGCTGAGGGGTTCGGCAAGGGGCGCGAGGCGCCGCCCGACTTTCGCCCGCGCGGCGCCCAGGAAGTACAACGCGCCGCCATTGCATTTTTGCAGATGCGTGAACGCATCGAAAGCCAGATCGAGCAACGCACCGCCATGCTGGCCGGTGTCAGCCATGATCTGCGCACCATATTAACCCGCCTCAACCTGCAACTCGCCCTGCTCGGCGATGATGAGCCCGAATTGCAGGATATGCGCGATGATATCGCCGAGATGCAGCACATGCTGGAAGATTACCTGGCCTTTGCCCGCGGCGAAGGCGACGAAAAATCAACCCGCACCAATATCGGCGGCTTGCTTGAGCAGATTCGCACCGAATCCGCCACCAGCGGTCAGGAAGTCACTCTCACCTTGGGTTCAGCGCTGGAAACCACGGTAAAACGCAACGCCCTGAAACGCTGCATCGCAAACCTGGTGAATAATGCGACACGCTTTGCCAATAATGTCCATGTCAACGCCCAGCGACACAAGGACTGGCTGGAAATTACCGTGGAAGATGATGGCCCCGGTATTCCGGAAAACATGCGCGAGCAGGTTTTTCGACCCTTCTTCCGCCTAGATGTGGCCCGCAATCAGAATACGTCGGGTACTGGTCTGGGGCTCTCCATCGCCCGTGATATTGCCCGCAATCACGGCGGTGATATCACCCTTGGAGAAAGCAAAATGGGCGGCCTGAAAGCCAGCTTGCGCATTCCGGTTTAAACGCAAGCATGCAGCAAAAAGAATAAGGCAGGCAGGCAATCCTGAACCTTCCAGTCATCCTGCAATTTTCT
>CAZHLV010000109.1:0-2717 GCA_964533415.1 uncultured Hyphomicrobiales bacterium | reverse complement strand
TAGAGCAACGATGGTGCGTTTGCTTGAACGTGCGTTGCTCTAGAACGGGATCTCATCGTCCATATCTGGTGCAAAACTACCTCCTTCCTGCGAACCGCCTGAAGAGGCCGGAGCAGCCGGAGAACCACCACCTGGTGCGCCATAACCACCGGATTGATCGCGCATACCGCCGCCGCCTCGCGTATCCAACATGGTCAACGTGCTATTGAAACCTTGCAAAACAATCTCGGTGGTATACTTGTCATTTCCGTTCTGATCTTGCCATTTGCGGGTTTGCAACGCCCCTTCAAGATAGACCTTGGACCCCTTGCGCAGATATTGTTCGGCAACCCGAGCCAGGCCTTCACTGAAAATGACTACCCTGTGCCATTCTGTCCGCTCACGGCGCTCACCGGTATTGCGGTCCTTCCAGCTATCGGTTGTTGCAACCGACAGGTTAACCACCGGGCGGCCATCCTGCATGTGCCG
Source organism: uncultured Hyphomicrobiales bacterium (assembly GCA_964533415.1). Classification (GTDB taxonomy): domain Bacteria; phylum Pseudomonadota; class Alphaproteobacteria; order Rhizobiales; family BM303; genus BM303. The sequence goes on along the minus strand of CAZHLV010000109.1, from coordinate 2,249 downwards.
GACTTCAGGATCAGCTCCCAGATTACCAACCAGAATAACCTTGTTGACACTACCCGCCATTTTCCGCCCTTTCCTGCTAAAACGCGATTTACCCCATTGCTTTAAGCCCCACACCCTAGGTGATCTTTCCCGGAACTACCAGCCAAAGGCTTGTTTTTCCACAGATCCTTTCGCCTTGAACTCTCCACGAATCGCTCAAGTTCCCTATTTGTTCTAAAGCAAGGCGTGACTACTGTCAATTCCCGGCCAAAATACAAAAACACCCGCCGGGTATATAGCCAGGCGGGTGCTGGATAACGGACAGCTATGTCTACAGCAATGGCCCGCGAATTATGGCTCTTGCTTCGGTAAGGATTTCCCGACGAGGAATATCTCCGGTAAGAATAACCCTGACCCTGTGATCTGGTGCAGCAGCTTTATCATTGATTGTTTTTAACGCGGTTTTCTGTTTTCTTGCCTTGCGTTTAGCCGCCTTTTTGTAAATTTTCTTCCGTTTCGAGGGCTTGCCAGCCACTTTACCAAACCGAGAGGAATTGGTAATCACAATTCGAGTGCTTGATTTGCCATATTTGCGCACCAGTGAATACAAGGTGCGGGCATTGTTCGTATGAAGGCGCACACAACCATGCGAGGCTCGCCGCCCCAGGCGCCGCACCGCGTTGGTGCCATGAATGGCGTACCCACCCTTGAAGAAAATCGAATACGGCATGGGCGAGTTGTTATATTTGCGTGAATAGTGCATCCGCTCAAGAACTTTTGGCCGCCACTGCCCCACCGGCGTATTGTAACCACGCCTTCCGGTAGAGACTTTCCATGTATGCTGCTGGACACCGTTTACATAAACCCGCATGGTCTGGGTGGATTTGTCAATCTTGGCCACAACATTGGCCTGGGCTGCTGCTGGCAACCATAAAGCCAAGCCCAGTATTAACCCCGTTAAACTTATTTTGCGCATTCCTGCCTCCATATTTTTATATGCAGGGGTGAACATACGATACTCGTCCTAAATCCTCATGAAATCAAGCTACTGAATTTTAATGGTTTGATTCACTTTTGATTATCAATTTAAATGGGCTTCACTGAGCTTCCGTATCCCTTCACTTGAATCGCATGCAAATCTTCCTACATGTTAACCACCTCAAACAACGGGAGAATGCCCATGACACGGACCGGAACCGCAAATCCTGGAAAATGCACATCGCGCGGCAAATGGACACCCTTGAATACGATCCTGATGGTTTTGGGATTCATCGTGTTCTGGCCATTGGGCTTGGCCATGCTGGCCTATATCCTGTGGGGCGACCGGATGGAACTCGACAAATACTGGCAAAACATCAAATCAGAATTCACCGGCGCACGCGATAGCTACCGCCCGGGAAATTTTGGCCATGCTACCGGCAACCATGCCTTTGACAAATACCGTGCCGAAACCCTGCGCAAACTCGAAGAAGAACACCGCCTGCGCAAGGAACGCCTGAGAGAAGAAGAACGTGAATTTGCTGAATTCATGCGCGAGCTTCGCCGCGCCCGCGATGCGGAGGAATTTGAAAACTTCATGAACCGGAAAAACAATCCCGAATCATCTTGACTTTTCCACATCTGGTACGGGAAAAGCCCGGACGATCCTGTCCGGGCTTTTTCATATAAGCAATCTTGACAAACCACGTTTCCAAAGAAGGCTGGCTGATGAATTATCCTCTCGATCAGCCTACTTTCTGGATAGTTCTCAAAAAATCATGCATCTCGTCACGCAATTTGCGCAGGATATCCCCCTGTCTGGACAGCTCTTCAGATGAGGCTATGACTTTTTCGGCAACCTCCCGGGTTTCCCCTGTCAAATCGCTGATATGGATAACGCTGGAGCTGACTTCGCTTGTTCCTTTTGCGGCCTCCTCGATATTTCGAGCAATCTCTTTTGTAGCCGCGCTTTGCTCCTCGACAGCCGAAGCAATCGTAGTAGAAATCTCGTTCACACTCGCGATCGTCTGGATGATATCCTTGTTACCCTCAACAGCCCGGGCCGTGGCGTTTTGAATGCTGGCAATCTGGCTCTTGATATCATCCGTAGCCCTTGCTGTCTGCCCGGCCAGGCTTTTGACTTCCTGAGCTACAACGGCAAACCCCTTGCCCGCCTCGCCAGCCCGGGCCGCTTCTATGGTGGCATTGAGCGCCAGAAGATTAGTTTGCGCGGCAATATCGTTAATCAGTTCGACCACGTCATCAATCGTTTGAGAAGATTTCGCAAGACT
>CAZHLV010000108.1:0-7132 GCA_964533415.1 uncultured Hyphomicrobiales bacterium | reverse complement strand
TCCGGCCAGACATGGCGGAAGGCTGAGACCACTCCGTCAGCCACAAGCGGGCGCAAATCTTCGGGCACTTTATCGAGCAGGTTGAAACCGATGGGGCGGGAGAGATCAGCCGGATTGAGATAGACCAGGTGATCGCCGCGCTTGGTTGGCAGAAACCCGAGGGCGCTTTCCGCCAGATCGCCGTGAGGATCAAGCAGGGCGCAGCCACGGCCATTGGCCAAATCCTGCATGATGAGGTTCAGCAGCAATGTCGATTTACCGGTTCCCGTTTGGCCGATGATGTAGAGATGCCGCTTTCGCGCATCGGTCTGCAAGGCAAAGGGCTGATCCGCGTAATCGGTTCCGAGATAAATATTCTCATTGAAATTGAAATCACTCATGGTTTTATGGGGCAGGGAAGTGGCAAGAACCGCCACATCAAACACGCCCCCAAGCGAACCCCGGCGTCGCTCATGTGCTTTGCATCAAGCACTTTCTGGCGTGATGTGCCCATCATGCGAAAAGGTCGAACGATCCATATAAAGCCCTTGCCAGCGCTCAGATCGGATCACTTGTCCGCCTCTCCCGCTCACCGGAGCTCGCTTTGAGCCATGTGAAATATGTGGGTGATGATCCTATTGTAGCACTTTTCAGAAACCATTTTGTTGCGATGAGCAAATTCGTATTCAATCCAGAAATTGAAAGAATGCCACCCCCCGTCGCAACATCGGAAAAAACTCAAACTTGATCGGCGGCGTCCATTTTAGAAATGGCAAGAATGGCGTAACGGCCGACCCCGACCAAAACCCGGCGAGAATCATTTCCACATAATATCTTTATATCCATGTCCATCAGATGCATTTCAAGCATCAGGGCAAGGCCTGCCATTGCATTCGAGAACATGCAAGCTGGGCAGGCCGCCGATGGTCTGTCCTTTTCATAAAGAACAGGCATTTTAAGACCAATATTTGGTCGGGGGCGGGCGTTAAGCCCGACGGGGGGTGGCCTCCCATGACGCTGAAATATAGCCACTATTCACTCAACCCGCCCTACCTTTGCCCCTACCTTTCTGAAAGGTAGCACCATTCCCAGCCCCGAAGGCAGGGGAGAGGATAAAAAACCTCTCTTGCAAGGGTAGGAATCTTGAGGCTTTGAGGCTGAGTACACGCCTGGACTGAATCCACAAACAGCATTGCAAGAATGCGGCAGGTCTGAGAGAGACAATTCGTAGCCTCCTCAATTCTGTTACCTATGTGTTACCTATGGAGATTTGCAGTTTTGGCGAAAACGATAACCCATTGATTTTATGGTGCCGGCTGAGGGATTTGAACCCCCGACCCCCTGATTACAAATCAGGTGCTCTACCAACTGAGCTAAGCCGGCATATGAGGTTTCGTGCCCTTACCTAATGCGATGGGCGGGGAAGTGCAAGTCTCATGTTCTGGGTTTGCCATAAATCGGTTTCCAGCCCCGCAGCAGTAGTGAATTGGAGACGACCGAGACCGAAGACATGGCCATGGCGGCGCCCGCCAGTGCCGGGTTGAGGAAGCCCAAGGCGGCCAGCGGGATGCCGATCAGGTTATAGATGAAGGCCCAGAACAGGTTCTGGCGGATCTTGTTCCAGGTGGCGCGCGAGATGTCCAGCGCGGCGGGAACGAGGCGTGGGTCGGAGCGCATCAGGGTAATCCCGGCGGTTTCCATGGCCACATCGGTGCCGCTGCCCATGGCGATGGATATATCGGCCAGCGCCAGCGCCGGAGCATCGTTTATGCCATCGCCGATCATGACGACATTGGCGCCGTTTTTCTGCATGGCCTTGATCTCGTCGGATTTGGCCTCCGGTTTCACCCCGCCGCGGGCGCGTGAAAGCCCGGCGCGTTCGGCGATACGCTGCGTTACAGTTTCAGAATCGCCCGAGAGCAGAACCGTTTCAATACCGCGTTTATTCAAAATTGCCACCGCTTCGGCAGAAGTTTCGCGCAGCGGGTCAAGCAGGCCGATCGCCCCAAGGGCCTTGCCGTCCGCCGCGATGCAAACGGCGGTCTCGCCCCTGGCCTCAAGTCCACCGACCCTCCCTTCAAGAGGCATGGTGTCAATCGTATTGGCGCGCAGGAAATCAAGGTTTCCGATCCGCACCATCTGGCCATTCACCACGCCCTTTATGCCCTCGCCTGGAATAGCGCGCACATCCTGCGCGGCTTGCAGGTCAAGCCCAAGCTCCTGCGCCCGCTCCACCATCGCCGCCCCCAGCGGATGTTCCGAGGCCTGCTGAACCGAGGCCGCCAGGGCAAGTAGCCCGTTCTCATCCCCCTCAAGGGGTAAAATGCTGGCGATGCCTGGCTTGCCCATGGTGAGGGTGCCGGTTTTGTCGAACACCGCCGTGTTGACCAGGTGCGCCCGCTCAAGCGCTTCGATATCCCGGATCAGGATTCCCGATTTGGCCGCCGCCCCGGTTCCGGCCACGATCGCGGTCGGGGTGGCAAGGCCAAGGGCGCAGGGGCAGGCGATCACCAGAACCGAAACGCCGGCAATGAGGGCTTTTTCAAATCCCGCCCCGGCAAACATCCAGCCGGCAAAAGCCGCCAGCGCAATGGCAATGACAACGGGAACAAACACCGCCGCCACCTTGTCCACGGCGCGTTGTACGGGGGCTTTGTGCAACTGGGCGTCTTCCACCAGCCCGATCATGCGCCCCAGCAGGCTCTGCGCGCCGATTTTCGTGGCGCGGATATGCAAATGCCCGGCGCCGTTTATGGCCCCGCCGGTGACCGGATCACCCGGCGCCCTGGCAACCGGCAGGCTCTCGCCGGTAATCAGGGATTCATCAATCTCCGACTTGCCCTTTACGATTTCACCATCTACCGGGATCCGCTCCCCGGCGCGCACCAGAACGATATCGCCGGGCCGCACCGTGTCGATGGCGATTTCAACCTCCTGCCCGCCGCGTTCAATCCGTGCGGTTTCCGGCCTGAGGGCGGCCAGTTCGGCAATGGCGGAACTGGCGCCGCGCTTGGCGCGAGTTTCCAGGATCTTGCCCAGCAAAACCAGGGTAATAATCACCGCCGCCCCGGCAAAATAAAGATGCCCCTCCGCGCCCGCCCCATAGCGCACAAGCAGAACCAGAGAATAAAAGAACGCCGCGCTGGTGCCCAGCGCCACCAGGACATCCATATTGGCCGAACCGCCGCGCAAGGATTTCCATGCGCCCATGTAAAACCGCCGCCCGATGGCAAATTGCACCGGCGCCGCCAGGGCAAGCTCGAACCACGGCGGCAGGGTAACGGCAAACCCGGTTGCCTGCGCCAGCATCTGCCCGACAAAGGGCGCGGTGAGAGCGGCGGAAATTGCCAACTCGATCAGGTCCCGGCGATTCTTGTCTTGCGATCGCTTCTTGCGGTCCTCTTGTGTTTTTGAATCCGTGACAACCGGCGCCGCCTCAAAGCCGCTTGCTTCGACCGCCTCCACAAGCGCTCCCAAGGGTTCTGTTCGGGTAATCCAGTCAATCTCGGCGCGCTCAAGGGGAAGGTTCACCCGCGCATCCACAACGCCGGGCACGGCCCGCAATGCTTTTTCCACCGCCGCGCTGCACGCCGCGCAGGTCATCCCGCCAATCTCAAGCGTCGAGGAGCCAACCGGCACCTCAAACCCCGCCGCTTCAATAGCGCTCACAATGGCCTCAGGTGTCGCCTGCGCCGTCGAGCAGGTGATTTCCGCCTGTTCCAGCGGCAGGTTGACCGTTGCGCTCGCCACGCCGGGCAGGGCGCCCAGAGCCTTTTCTACGCCCGCCGCGCAGGCTGCGCAACTCATGCCTTCAACGGGAATCTGGATATGTTTGCTGGCCTCGGACATCAGGGAGCTTGTTCTCCATATATTTCAGATTGTGAATATATAGAGGTTCCAGTTGCAAGAAGGTCAAGGGCAACCTTATTCATCATTGCGCCGGAACTGATAGGTGTCGTGACATGCCGTGCAAACACCCAATTGTTCAGATAACAACCCGATGATTTTGGTATTATCAGCTCCCGCTTTGGCTTCCCGCTCAATATCGGTGAACAGGATGTGGGAGTCCCGGGCGAGCATGCGGAATTCTTTTGGCACCTTGGCCATCAAGGTGGGAGGCAGGGCGCGCAACATGACATTGCCGCTGGAGCCGGCAGCTTCCGCCAGGGCCTTCATGTCGCGGCTCTCAAGCGCCATTAATATGCCTTGCAGCGATTCCAGCATCATGCGCATTTCCTTCAGGACGAATTTGCGCTCTTTTGCCGTCACCGAAAGCTGGATGCGTTCCGCCGCCATCATTTGCGGGCGGTTCTTGTAATATACCACGCCAAAAACCGCTGCGCTGACAACCCAGAGTCCAATGGCTACAATTGCGAGTAAACGAGTCATATTTGTGCTCCCTTCAGGAACGCCAGAATGCCGGCATGAACAAAACCAACACGGTGAAAAGCTCCAGCCTGCCCAGCAGCATACCAAAGCCCAGCAGCCATTTGGCCGTATCAGGCAGGGCTGAATAGGTGCCCGCGGGTCCGACAATCGGACCCAGCCCCGGCCCCACATTGGCAATTGCGCTGGCGGCGGCGGAAAGCGAGGTGACATTGTCCAGCCCCAGCAGGTTCAGCGCCAGCGCCAGCAATAAAAAGCACAGGAAAAACAGCATGATGAAGCTCATCACCGACATGATGACATCTTCATGCAACGGCTTTTTGTTATAGCGCGGAATAAAGATGCCATTGGGGTGAAGCTGCAATTTGATCTGGGTGCGGATATGCTCCAGCATGACATGAAAGCGAAAGGTCTTCAGCCCGCACGAGGTTGACCCGGCGCAGCCGCCCATGAACATGATGACAAAGAAAAACACCATGGCAAAAGGTCCCCAAAGCCCGTAATCCGTGGTGGCGTATCCGGTGCCGGTGAGAATCGAAACCACGTTGAAAGCCGCCCGTTGAAAGGCTGCTCCAGGAGTGGCGATCTCCTGCGCCAACTGGTAAAACCACATGATGGCAATGAAGGTCACGACAAAAAACAGGAACAGGCGCGTCTGGGAATCACGCCATAGCGGCCCGGTGCGCCCGGCAATGGCCTGCAGGTAAAGGGCAAAGGGCAGGCTGGAGATAATCATGAAAACAACCGCTATCATGTCGATAGCCAGGGAATCAAAATACCCCATCGAGGCGTCATGATTGGAAAATCCGCCCGTGGCGATGGTGGTCATGGCATGGATGATGGCATCAAAAACCTCCATCCCGGCAATCAGGTAGGCCAGAGCGCAGGCCAGTGAAAGGGAGACGTAAAGCCCGGCGATGGATCCGGCGATCTGGGTGGCGCGCGGCAGGATCTTCTCCGAGGTATCAGACGATTCCAGGCGGAAAAGCTGCATTCCGCCAACTTGCAGCATCGGCAGGACCGTGATCGCCATGACGATGATGCCGATTCCCCCCAGCCACTGCAAAATGCCGCGCCACAAAAGCACTCCCGGCGGGGCGCTGTCCAGTCCGGTCATCACCGTCGCCCCGGTGGTGGTCAGCCCCGACATGGATTCAAAAAACGCATCCGTATAGCTCATGTCAAGCTCGGAAAACGCCATGGGCAGGGCGGCAAAACCCACCAGTTCAATCCACACCAGCGTGGTCAGGACAAAAGCCTGCTTGATGGAAAGATCCGAGGTTTGCCCCCAATTGGCCAATGTCAGGCTGACCCCGATAAACAGCGTCACCAGCGCCGAACCGGCAAAAGCCTTCCAGTCCTCGCTATCCATGGCCAGATCATATAGCCCCGGGATCAGCATGGCCGTGCCAAGGGTGGAGAGCAAGATGCCGCTCACCAGGAATATGGGACGCAGGTCAAACATAACCTGCAAATTACCCATTCATGCCCTGAACCGCCAGTACAGAGTTTGAGGATTGGCCTTGCTCTCCTAAACCGAGCATGACCCGCCACCCAGCATGCAGAACTTGGCGCAATGGCAATGGTTGAGCAGGATATCGCCTTTATCAATCGCGCCCCGGGATATGGACAGGGATTGGGCCAGCGAGGCTCCCATTTCGAATTGCTCGTCATAGGGCAGTAATGTACAGGCTTGCACCACCGGCGCTGCCGCGTCCTTGGGCTTGACGATCATGCGGCTTGAGGCGCACATGAGGTCTTCGGGTTTCTTGCCCAAAAGGCCAAAACAGGCGGTGGTAATTTCCGGCACATCGGCCATCTCGTCCATTTCCGGGAACAGGACCAGTTCGCCCGGATGGTCAGCGTCAATGGCATAGCCCCGCGCCTTGAAAAGCCGCCCATACCCCTTGCGGGCCGCTTCAATCGTCTCGTTCCAGCAGGTGCGCCCGGCAATGTTGAGCGCAAAGCCGTGGTGGCTGAGCCAGTCCAGCCCCTCAATCACCGCCTTCCAGCTTCCCCCGCCGCGCTCCATCTCGTGGAATTTCTTGCTGTAATGGTCAAGTGATACCCGCAGGGTAAGGCGCTCTCCATGGGCTTTCTTGAGGCCAAGGAGTCCCTCGCGCATCCTTGGCCGCAACATCGGTTTCATGGCGTTGGTGAGAACGAGAACCTCAAAGCCCCGCTCCAGCGCATCGGCCATCATGGGCAGGATATCCGGGTTCATGAACGGCTCGCCGCCGGTAAAGCCGATCTCGCGCACATCCAGGCCAAGGATTTTGATTTCATCGAGAAAACCCGCCGCTTCGGCTGCCTGGATATAGCTCAGGCGGTCATTCTTCGGGCTGGAAAAGATATAGCAATTGGCGCATTCGATATTGCACAAGGTGCCAGTGTTGAACCATAAGGTATCCAGGCTGTGCAACCCCACCCGCGCCCGCGGCTGGCCCTTGGCGGTGATAAAGGGATCGGAAAATTTTGGCGGGGAAAGGGCCGGATCCTTGCTCTTGGCTGGCCCGGCTCCGCCGCCCTTGAAAGAATCATCACTCATCAAAACCTCCCCAAGTTGTAACGCGGCGCAGTCTATCAACCGGCCTTGGGAAAAACCACATTTTGCGCGTAAAAAACATGTGAAGCCGATTTGAACATATCCGCACAATCGTGCAAAGAGATAAAATAGACCTTGTCAGACAACCTGCCGCAAGGGTAATTATGTCCCCAGGCGGGTGTAGTTCAGTGGTAGAACGTCAGCTTCCCAAGCTGAATGTCG
>CAZHLV010000107.1:0-14079 GCA_964533415.1 uncultured Hyphomicrobiales bacterium | reverse complement strand
CACCACATGATTTACCGCCGCCATTTTGCCGGGCTTGCCGATCTTGCTGCCATGGCCGTCATTATGGCTCCCCCCCGCAACGGCAGATCCCGCCCCAAGGGCAAAAGCCATTAGCACCGCAGCAGAAAAACGGGAGAATTTTGGAGATACAAGCATTTTCATGTTCATGAAGAAATATTCCTTTCATAGCAGTTTCAACCGGCAATCGGGTGAAAAACGCCCGTTTTCCGGTGGTTTTGGAAGTCATCAACTCAGTTTCATATCCCTAATTCTAGCATTTGCAATGGTTACCAGTTTTCGGGCTGTTGCGGTCAGGGCTACGATTGGTTTTTTGCCATTTGCGCACAGCCTTGTGTAGAAAATTTTCATCTCGCGGTTATGCCTCACGGCACTGAGCACCCCCGTCACAGATAAATGCCGCAGGGCCTTTAATGTAAAATCGGCACTGGCCTACATAATGCCATTGGCCCGTTGCAACTCGCGCACATAGCGCACGATCTTGAGAACTTCCGGCTTGGTCATTCCCTCAACCGGCGGCATGTTGCCAAAACGCCAGTGATGCGCCCGCACGCCCTTCAAGGCAGCATTTATAAATGCCCCATCGCCATGATGGTTGGGCTTGTAATAATCGTGGATAAGCGGCGGCCCGTTATCGGTTCCAGACGCGTTCTGGCCATGACAGGCGGAGCAATTGGCATTGAACAAGTCCCGCCCCTCAACCGCAATCCTTGAGAATTGAGGAACGTTCACCTGAGCCGAATATTGTGAGTTGCCGCTTGTATTATTGTTAATAACGATTACCACCCCGCCAACAAGAACCCCGACCAAGAACATTGGCGCAAGTTTTCCCTTCAAGTTTTTGACAAGCATATTTATCTCCATTTTCATGTATTGTTTCAAGTTTCAGGAGGCCCGACCGGGATTCACGCGAATGAGACAAGCGCCTCCAACGCTTTACGAGTTCCGCCCTGCCAGATCATTGATAATCGGGCAATCAGGCCGATGGTCACCGCGGCACTCATCTATCAGGACCCTCAAAGTGCGCTTCAGGCTTTCCAGTTCCCTGATCTTTTCTTCAATGATTTCAAGATGTTTTTGAGCCACAGCCTTGACATCCGCACTGGCCCGGTGCTTGTCGTCATACAAGGACAGCAACCGGCGGCAATCCTCGATGGAAAACCCCAGCGACCGGGCGCGTTGCAAAAAACGCAGTTTTTCGGTATCCGCATCAGTGTAGCTGCGATAGCCGTTATCCAGCCGGTCCGGCAGAATAAGGCCAATATCTTCGTAATAACGAATGGTCTTGGGTGGCAATCCGCTTTTCCGGGCAACAACGCCAATATTCATGATTAAAGTCTCCTTTGTTGGTTATATCTGTTCATGCGCGCCCCTGTCGGGACAGCCTGACAGGCAAATTCAACGAAATGGCGGGATTTGCGGGCGAAAATACAGTGAAACCAGCCTCTCGCATTCCCGCACGGAAAACCCCAGAGCGCGGGCCTGCCGAAAAAACAACTCCCGTTCACCCAGCGGGTTTTGCAAATCGGGCGTCTCATCCAAAAACAGATCCCTCTTTCTGGCTTCACCGAGCAATTCCCCCGTATCCATAGGCTTAACCTCCCAGTTTTACCCTGCGCAGACGCAAGGCATTTGCGATAACCGAAACCGAACTGAAACTCATCGCTGCCGCCGCAATCATTGGAATAGGGTCTGGCCCGGACAAAGAACTTGCGCCCCATCATTTTCTTGCGCATTTTCATCATCTAGCCCATCATGGATCCGGCCATCATGCCCTGTCCATCTGCCCGGCCCCGTTCTGCGCCGCCAGAACCGGGGCAAGTACGGGAATGGATATTACTGGTTTCATTGTAATTTCCTTTTTGCAGGTTCACCAAGACAGGCATAACCGCCGCCTTGTGAATACAAAGATGGTAGTTCCAGTTACTGTAAGGTAAAGGCGGGCCCCCATCACAAGAACGTGAAGCAACCGGTCAAGACAATAGCGGTTCTCCCGGCCCCCCGATTGCTGTATACCTGCAACGGAACATAAAAGAGAGGGGCTTGTACCTGCTCTGGAAAAAGAAAACCGGATCGGTGTTTCGACTATTCACAAAGGTTTACCATGCCCCGGACATCCGCCAGCCACGCTATTCATCGCAAACGCCACAAGGCGCTCGGGGTTCCTGAACTGATCGCAATTGCCCTTGGCGGCATGGTCGGCGGCGGCATTTTCACCATTTTGGGGGTCTCGGTGGCAATGGTCGGCGCATACACGCCGCTGGCCATCATCATTGGTGGCTTCTTCGCGGCGCTGGCCGCCTATTCCTATATCAAGCTGGGGGTTTATTACCGCGATGAAGGGGCTACCTATTCATTTTTCAAGAAAACCTATCCCTCCTCACCCTTCGCCGCTTCCCTGATCGGATGGTGGGTAATTTTTGGCTATATCAGCACCCTTGCCCTGTATGCTTACACATTTTCCTCCTATGCCATCAGCGGCTTTTCCTTTGCCAATGATGAATGGGCCCGCAAGGCGGTTGCCGGCGGTATTATCGGCCTCTTCACGCTGGTCAATATCTGGAGTGTCCGGGGCATGGGGAAAATCGAGGATCTCATGGTGTACACCAAGCTGGCCATTCTGGTGGCGATCTCGATTGTCCTGATGACAAACGGCCACACCAGCATTCCCGCCCTGCTGCAAAAGGAAAGCTCGATCTCCCTTTCGGCCATCTTGATCGTCGCCTCCTTGACTTTCGTCGCCTATGAAGGCTTCCAGCTTGTCATTAACGCGGTGAACGAGATGGACAACCCTCAAACCTCCATCCCCCGGGCCATTTACACCGCCATCGCCCTGGCCATCGCCATTTATGTCATTATCGCTCTGGGAGCGATAATGGCCATTCCCTTTACCGATATCATCAGGAACAAGGAACATGCCCTGGCCGCCGGGGCCGGGGATATTCTCGGGCAATGGGGGGCTAACCTGGTAATTGCCGGGGCCTTGCTGGCCACCAGCAGCGCCATCAGCGGAACCCTTTTCGGAGCCTCGCGTCAAATGGCGGTCATTGCCGGAGAAGGCCATTTTCCGGCCTTTCTGGCCCGGCGCACAAAACGGATACCCGTTTATGCCATCTTGACCATGTCCGGTCTTGCTTTCAGCCTGATACTGGCGGGAAACCTGCAAGTCATTCTGGAATTCGGCAGCGTCACCTTTCTCCTGGTTTCCCTGCTGATGGCCTTTGCAAATTTCAAGATCCGCCATCTCACCAACTCGTCCCCCATAATCACCGGCGCGGCGCTGGCAGGCCTGGGGATGGGGACAATACTGATCCTTTATTACGAAGCCACGAACCAGGTCGAGCAACTGGTGTTCATCGGCGTAATCTATATTCTTTTAACACTGGGGGCCTGGCTTTACGCCAGAAAATGGCGGCAACGGAATTGAGGGAAAACACCCTCTTGTCTCTTGCTCATCCAATGTGGCCAAAATGCAACGCCCGCGACAAAAATGGCAAGTACATAAAATTGCCTTTTTTCAAATCGCTGAATATATGAATTCCCTGCCCCGGAACAAATGGGCAAGACAATATATAACCTGTTAAAAAAAATAAGGTTTCAATGTTCCTCAAGGCCTCAAAGACAAAACCGGCCTTCCCCCTAGTCGCAGGCAAGACCAAGGCTGTAACCGGGTAAACTATGCAGCGCGCTCATTTCCAAGAACATGATGAACATGCTACTAATTGAACTCGTTAATAACGAGGTGAACTCTTCTGGTCACTGCCATTACCAAGGAGACACATATTCACTATGAGGGGCTGTATTATGGGGACCGTACACAAACTGAAACTCACTGGATTGCTACTGGCGGGCGCCGTTGCCATGACCGGCAACCAGGCCTTGGCAGGAGGTTTTTCCATTCGGGAACAATCGGCCAGCGGCCTTGGAATGGCTTTTGCCGGCGCCGCGGCAGGTTATGACGATCTCAGTTCAATGTTCTTCAACCCGGCAACCATGATCCGCAACAAGGGCTTTAACGCTCAGGCCGAAGCCAGCGTGATTATCCCTTCTTCAAAAATATCCGTAACATCCCCTGCTGGAGGACCTGATAGCGGTAACATCGGTAAGGTCGCGGTAGTCCCCTCCACCTATGTAGCCTACAGCGTCAATCCAGATTTCGTGTTCGGCGTTGGCATCAACGCGCCATTTGGGCTGGAAACCGAGGCTAATGCAGGCTGGGGCGGGGCTCCCCATGGGATAAAATCGGAAATGAAGGTGCTCAACATCAACCCGATGGTCGCTTACCGGATCAGCCCCATGTTAAGCGTTGGGGCAGGCCTTCAGATGGATTACATGGAAGTAACACTCACAAGTAATGTGGGAATCCCGGTCACCATCAAAGGCAAGGATAAAGCAAGCTTCGGTTTTACCGCTGGCGTTCTTTTTGAACCAATGCAGGGGACCCGGGTCGGCATTGGCTATCGTTCAAAAATCAACCACAAGCTCAAAGGCAACATGACAACAATAAGAACTATCCCGGTCACGGCGGATTTTACCGCGCCTGAGAGTGTGACAGCAAGCTTTCACCAGGATATCAATCCACAATGGGCTATCAAGGGTTCGGTTGAATGGATGAACTGGAGCCGTTTTGAGAACTTAACTATCAAGAATCTAGCTGGCACTACCGTTGGCAATACCGTGGAAAACTGGAAAGATTCCTGGTTCTTCTCCGGCGGTGTTGAGTTCAAGCCAACACCGACAATGGTCCTCCGGGCTGGCGCTGCCTATGAAAAATCACCTGTACCTGATGCAACCCGTACACCAAGAATACCTGACAATGACCGGATATGGCTAACCGTTGGCGGCGGTATGAAGGTTACTGAAAGAATCTCCATAAATGCATCTTACGCACATATATTTGTTAAAAAAGCGCCAATCAACTTAGATACAGGTTTGGCAACAGAACTTATCGGCACAACAAAAACACATCTTGACATCTTTTCGGTCAGCGCAAAGATTCATTTCTAGATCAACCTGCGTTCAAGTGGAATCACTTGAACGCGGATAAGTTGATCGACATCAAGGAGATAGAGCAGTGCGGTAAGAACAAGGAGTTAGAACCCGGTATTAATTCAATCAAAACCGGATACTCTAGAATCTTTCACGTCCGTCGGCACTGACCCGTTCCCTGCCCGGCACCACCGGAAGCAACAACACCAAGGGGAAAGAAAGCCAACGCCGACGAACAGAGATCGCTCTAGCGCAAGCTGGAGGGGATGAGGGGGAGCGCCGGTCCCTGGATACCAGGGGCCGGCGTTTGTTTCAGTTGAAAGGCAATCACTCCGGCTCAGGCTCCATCCGGATCGCGCCGCACGGGCATTCCGTGGCGCATAGACCACACCCCTTGCAAAAATCATAATCAAAGGCAAAGCCCTTGCCAGGCCCGAGTTTCTTCACCGCGTTATCCGGACACATGCCGTAGCAATTGTCACACTCGAAGCAATTGCCGCAGGAAAGACACCGGCGTGCTTCATAAAGCGCATTGGTCTCATCAAGCCCCAGCACCACTTCCCTGAAAGAGGTCTGGCGCCGCGCCATATCGAGCACATCCTGCACCGAATGAGGCGCATCGGTATAATACCAGCTATTTATGTGCTCAAATCCCGCCAGTTCATGGCGTGGGCCCGGCTGCCACCGCTCACCATTCACATAGGCATTGATATGCCGCGCCGCCTGCTTGCCATGCCCCGTGGCATTGGTCACCGTACGCTCCGCCGGAACCATGTCACCGCCGGCAAAAACCCCCGGGAAACCGGTCATCATGGTCTCGTCCACCCGGACCACCCCATTGCGGTCAAACTCAACCCCGTCGAGCTTTTGCAGGAACCCGCTATCGGTTACCTGCCCCAGCGCCAGAATCAGCGTATCGGCCTCGATCTGCTCAAATTCACCGGTCGGTTGCGGCCAGCCCTTGTCATCAAGCTGCATTTTTTCAACCGTAAAGGTGGTGTGATCGATTTCCTTGATGGTGGTGAGCCATTTCACCATCACCCCTTCTTCAAGCGCCTCTTCCATTTCAAAATCATGGGCAGGCATCTGCTCGCGGTTGCGCCGGTACACGATCAACGCCTCGCTCGCCCCCAGCCGCTTGGCCGTGCGCGCCGTATCAAGCGCCGTATTGCCGCCGCCATAGACGATCACCCGGCGGCCCAGAAGCGGCGGCGCCTTGCCCGCCTCCACATCCTCCAGGACCGAAACCGCATCAAGAATGCGCCCTGCATCACGCGCCGGTATTTCCGTGCGCCGCGCCAGATGCGCCCCGATCGCCACGAAAACCGCGTCAAAACCATCGGCTTTGAGCAGTTTTTCAACATCCTCAACCCTTTCATTCAGCCGGATTTCCACCCCGAGAGCTTCAATGCGCCCGATTTCGCCATCCAGGATATCCCGCGGCAACCGGTATTTGGGAATGCCAAAGCGCATCATCCCCCCGGCCATGGGCCCGGCTTCAAAGATTACCGGGAAATGCCCCATGAGACGCAGATGCCAGGCCGCCGAAAGCCCGCTCGGCCCGGCGCCGATAATGGCGATGCGCTTGCCCGTATCGGGCGCACACTCAACCGTCCAGCCCCTTTTAAGCGCCTCATCCCCCAAGAACCGCTCAACCGCATGGATACTCACCGAAGTATCGATCTCACCGCGATTGCAGGCGCTCTCGCACGGGTGATAGCAAACCCGGCCATGAACTCCCGGCATCGGATTGTCCCGCACCAGAACCCGCCAGGCGTCTTCATAATCCCCCTCTTCGGCCCGTTGCAACCAGCGCTGAACGTTTTCACCCGCCGGGCAGGCATCATTGCATGGCGGCAGGCGGTGCACGTAAACCGGTCGCCGGGTGCGCCACGATCCGGTATGATTGGCCAGCGAGGTGCCCACATCAAGGGTAATGGCAAAGGGTTTGTCCATGATTTCAAGCCTCCTCGCTGCGATCGAGCAACCCGAAGCGCCGGATATTGCGATCCGCAATGGCCTGAATGCTCTCCAGCGCCGCCTCGTCCTTCACCACATGAGCAAAGCGCCGCTGAGGCTTCAAGTACTCCGCAACCGGCCTTTGCCTGCGGATTGGCGTCACCTTGCTCACCTCGCCATCCACCGCCTCGTAAAGCGGAAACAGGCCCGTCTCGACCGCCAGGCGCGCAAGCTTGATGGTATCGCAAGGCGCCGCCCCCCAGCCCAACGGGCACGGCACATGAATATGCACATAGCGCGCCCCGGAGATCGACATTGCCCGGGTGATCTTGGCTTCCAGGTCATGCAGGTCGGCAACCGTTGCAGTGGCCACATAGGGGATTTCATGGGCCATGGCAATGAGTGCCGGATTCTTGCCCTGATTATACGAATTTCCCGGATGCTCACCCACCGGCGGCGTGGTCGCGGTGCGCGCTCCGGGCGGGGTGCGGCTGGAGCGCTGCACCCCGGTATTCATATAAGCTTCATTGTCATAGCAGATATACAAAACATCATCATTGCGCTCGAACATGCCCGACAGACAGCCAAAGCCAATATCAACCGTGCCGCCATCGCCGCCCTGCGCAATCACCCGCGTTGCGCCTTTTCCCCTGGCTTTCAGCGCCGCGGCCACTCCGGTCGCCACCGCCGGCGCATTACCGAAAAGAGAATGAATCCATGGCACCTGCCACGAGCTTTCCGGGTAAGGCGTGGAGAACACCTCCAGGCACCCGGTTGCATTGACGCAAACCAGATTATTGCCGCAAGCCCGCATCGCCGCATCCACCGCGTAACGCGCTCCCAAGGCCTCACCGCAGCCCTGGCAGGCCCGGTGCCCCGAGGTGAGTGAATTATTACGCTCCTGGGTCGCCTGAACCGTGCGATTTTCAGGGTCCAGCAAGCGATTGCCAATGGTAAAGGTTCCGGTCTGATAAAACCTGACGCGCTGTGTCATGCTCTCCCTTGAACCTCCCTAACCCAGTTTGTGGCCAACAAGGCCCATTTCGCGCAGGATATTCTCGGCAATCGGCCCGCTCCGGCGTTTTTCCTTCATCCGCGCCAGTTCCCGGTCGATAACCTCGTGATTAAGGTCAAGGAACAACGGATCTTCGATTTCATCACCCATAGCCTGGTCAAAAGCTGTGTGCAAAGACACCTTGGTAATTGGCCGTCCGCCAAGCCCGGCAATGACGGTATAAACCGGAGTCGGCAAACCGCGCAGCGCCATGCGCACATTCGAGGCCACGATACCGCCCAGCCCCAGCGCCAGATCCTTCTCCACCACGATCACCCGTTTTGCCCCGCTCAGCGCTTCGCGGATCTCCGCCAGCGGGAAGGGCCGGAACGCGCCGATTTTCAGCGAGCCGATCAAGGCGCCCGCCTCGCGCATCTCGTCAACGACATCCTTGATCGTTCCATTCACCGACCCCAGCGCCACCACCACCGTCTCGGCCCCGGCAGTTTTGTAAGGATCAACCATCGCCCCGCTGGCGCGGCCAAAATGCGCCTTGAACTCGGCCACCAGTTCCGGGATAACCTCAAGCGCCTGCAACTGCTTGTGATGCGAAAGGTAGCGCACCTCGGTAAACGCCTCCGGCCCCACCATGGCGCCAATGGTCAGCGGTTCATCAGGGTCGAGCATCTGCACCGGCTCGAAAGGCGGCAGATAGGCATCAACCTGCGCCTGCTCGGGAATATCCACCCGCTCATAGGCATGGGTCAGGATAAACCCGTCCATGCACACCATCACCGGCACCGAAAGCTGTTCAGCCAGCCGGAAGGCGATAATGTGCAGGTCAACCGCCTCCTGGTTGGTCTCTGCATGAAGCTGGATCCAGCCGGCATCCGCCATGGCCATGGAATCGGAATGGTCATTCCAGATATTGATAGGCGCGCCAATCGCCCGGTTCCCCACCGTCATGACAATGGGCAGCCCCATGCCCGAGGCATTGTAAACCGCCTCGGCCATGAACAGCAGGCCTTGCGAGGCGGTCGCCGTATAGGCGCGCGCCCCGGCGGCGGAGGCCCCGATGACGCAGCTCATGGCGGCAAACTCGCTCTCCACATTGACAAACTGGCACGAGCCCAGCTCGCCCCTTTTGACAATGGCCGAAAGATCCTCGACGATATGGGTCTGGGGCGTAATTGGATAGGCGCTGATAACCTCGGGGCGCGCCAGCGCAACGGCCTCGGCAACAGCCCTTGAACCCTCGATCTGCTTGAGCATGGGCGACCCCCTTTCAGTTCAGCCGGATGGCGTCATAGGCAGCCGCGGCAGCTTCGGCATTCTTCTCGCCGACAGGCCCGGCGAATTTCTCTTTCACCGCCATTTGCAGGGATTCAAGTTTAACCCGCCTCGTGAGAGCGCAAAACGCCCCAAGAAGGGCGATATTGGGCATTGGCCGCCCGGTATATTTCATGGCCCATTCGCTGGCCGCCACGGTGCACACATGATGGGGAAGAAAGTGATCGACATATTCATCTATCCCCAGATGATCCCAGCGGTGCCTGGTGTTGATGATGAGATAACCAATCCGCGTATCAAGCCCCCGGAAAAGATCCACCTGGTGCAACAAGGTTGTGTCCTGGACGATCAGGGCATCAGGCGTCATGACCGGCTCGCGCAGGCGGATTTCCCGCGCGTCGATACGGCAAAAGGCGGTAACCGGTGCGCCCATGCGTTCAGATCCAAAGCTGGGAAAAGCCTGTGCGTGTTTTTTTTCTTCAAAGGCCGCAATCGACAGAACCTCGGCGGCCGTTACAACCCCCTGCCCGCCACGTCCGTGTATCCTGATCTGGAACATAAGCCAGCCCTGCCCGTGATTCGCCGCTTCGTGAAAAACTCGAACGCAGGTTATAGCGGTTTTACACCCCTTACAATATGACACTTCAAGACTGCGACACTTTTCCTTTACTGGCGGGAAAACGCGCAAAAGAACAGGCCCCGCCAGAGCCTGCCCTGCATGTTTTCAGATCTTCGAATGTTGCGTCTTATTCGCCGTCAAGCAGCTTGATATTGGCCGCAGCTTCCTTGCCCCGGCTCGGAACGACATCGAAACTGACCTTTTGCCCATCATCAAGCTGACGAATGCCAGCCTCCTCAAGGGCGGTAATATGGACGAAAACATCACTCCCTCCTTCATCGGGCGCAATAAATCCATATCCCTTGGTTGCATTAAACCATTTCACAGTTCCAGTCGCCATGAGCTCAGCTCCTCAAAGTCAGTATTGCACATTGCCCCCGCATTCCAGTCGCGGAAGAGTTGAGAGTTTCATAAAAGCCCTGCTATTCAAGGTGTTAAATGAATGTCGCAATGCAGAAATAACCAAGAAAAGGGATTGCCGCTCGTCTGTTCTGCTTGTGTATTCTATTCAGTTCGCCTTCAAAAAGAGCAGTAACATAACTCTATTATCGCTTGTATGTGAGTTATGCTTGATAATCAATGGCAAAATCAGGCACAGATAAAACCTTGCATCCCCCTCAAGACAAACCAGCAAATGAGCCGCCGCGATGAAAATCTCTCCCATTCACAAGCTTCTGCTCGCGGCCTTTATGATCCTGATCCCCCTGATCCTGTGGCAAACGATAATCTGGGCAGAACGTTTCGCCCTCGACACGTTGCGCCGCAACGCAGCCCAGAATCTCAATCTGGTGGTCAGGAACCTGCGCAGTGAACAGGAAAAGTTCCGCGCCCTGACCCGGCTCGTTGCACGTCAGCCCACATTCCGCAACCTGCTGAACGCTGCTCTGTCCGAAGATGAAATTGCAACCCTGAACCTGTCCCTGGAGAAGATCAGCGCCTTTACCGATTCGCTCGACATCTACATCATGGACAAGAACGGCCTCACCATTGCCGCCAGCAACTGGAATACGCCGTCATCCTTCATTGGCCGGAATTTTTCCTACCGGCCCTATTTCGAAGCCGCCATGCAAGGACGTCTCGGGCGTTATTTCGCCATGGGCGCCACCTCGGGCCAACGTGGCTATTATTTTGCCTATCCCATCCGCAGCGGCTCGGCTGTTGCCGGAGCTCTGGTTATCAAGATGGATGTCAGCCATCTGGAAAGCCTGTGGTGGTCCCATGATTTTGACATCATTGTCACGGACACCCACGGCATCATTTTCCTGAGTACAGCCCCCCAATGGGTATTCAAATCTCTCAAGCCGCTGGATAAAACGCAACTGGAAAACATCCGGGCCAGCCGCCAGTATGCCGATGTGCAAATCACCCCTCTGAACGCCAGGCCCGGATACAGCTTCAGCAATGCAGATGACCTTATCGCCATCCCCGTCGCCGGGGAAAAAGCTGGATCCAGGGGGGCGCGAACCTATCTGCGGCGCACCGCCTCAATTGCCGAGGCGCAATGGGATATCACAATTTTAGCCCGCACCGACCCGGTACGTCCGCAAATACTCCTCGCCGCGGCCATCATGGGTATCCTCCTGGTTTCACTGGGTATTTTAAGCGCCTATATGTTCGAGCGCCGGCGCCGGATTCAAGAACAGATCATCCTGCAACAACAGGCCCGCGACACCCTTGAGAAAATGGTCCGGTTGCGCACCGATGACCTGGCCCAGGCCAATGCGAAACTGCGCACCCAGATCGCTGAACGCAGCCGCGCCGAACGTGAGTTGCGCCGCACCCAGAAAGAGCTCATCCAGGCCAGCCGCATGGCCGCTCTGGGGCAGGTTTCAGCCGGATTGAGCCACGAACTGAACCAACCGCTTGCCGCAATCCGCTCTTACGCCGATAATGCCCGCGCTTTTCTCGTCCGCAACGCCCCGCAAAAGGCTCTCTCGAACCTGAGCGGAATTTCCGAACTGACCGACCGCATGGCCCGCATTATCAGGCATCTTCGCACCTATGCCCGCAAGGACATTGTCAAGCCCTACCCCACCCCGGTCGCCGCCATGATCGACGAGGCCTTGTCCCTGCACGCCCCGCAACTTGAGAAAAAGAAGATCAGGATTGAAAAAAACTATCCCGAATCAGATCCCCTTGCCCTTGCCGGCGAGGTACGCCTGCAACAGGTTTTTGCCAATCTCATCTCCAACGCCATGGACGCCATGGAAGACTCGCCCCAAAAAACCCTCACTATTGCGTTGCAGACAAATCCCGGCCATGTTCTTGTATCTTTTCATAATACCGGGAGCAATATAGGCGAAGAGGACATGGCAAAGGTTTTTGATCCCTTTTTTACCACCAAGGAGGTCGGCGAAGGCATGGGGCTGGGGCTGTCCATTTCCTATGGTATTATCCGGCAATTTGACGGCACAATCGAAGTGCGCAACCATGCCCGTGGCGGAGCCTGCTTCAACCTCAAACTCCCGCTCGCGGAAACTGAAGATAGCGCCCCCCTATGAGCGCCGGCGCCTGTGAAGTTATTCTGGTCGATGATGAGCGCCATCTGCGCACCGCCTGCACCCAGGCGCTTGAACTGGCCGGCTGCACGGTTACGGCGCATGCCCGCGCCGATAGCGCCCTGGAGCAAATCTCGCGGCATTTTGGCGGCGTGCTGATTACCGATATCAAGATGCCCGGTACGGACGGGCTCACCCTGATGCGCCGCACCTTGCAGATCGACCCGGAGATTCCCGTGATCCTGATTACCGGTCACGGAGATGTTCCCATGGCGGTGCAGGCAATAAAAGACGGCGCTTACGAATTTCTGGAAAAACCCTTTGGTTCGGAGCTTCTGGTTGAAACCGCAAAGCGCGGCATTGAAAAGCGCAAACTGGTTCTGGAAAACCGCGCCTTGAGAGCCGAGTTACGCAGAAGCCGTGGGATCGCACAATCCATCATCGGCAAATCATCGCAAATGGACGAACTGCGACAAAAAATCATCAGTTTTGGCGAAACCGACGCCGATATTCTCATCTCCGGAGAGACCGGAACCGGCAAGGAGCTGATCGCCCGCAACCTTCACCATGCCAGCCCCAGAAAGGACAGGAATTTTGTTGCCATCAATTGCGGCGCCCTGCCCGAAACCATTATCGAAAGCGAACTTTTCGGTCATGAAGCCGGAGCCTTCACCGGGGCCAGCAAATCCCGCATCGGCAAGTTTGAACATGCCAATGGCGGCGCCATCTTTCTCGATGAGATCGAGAGCATGCCGATGGAATTGCAAATCAAGCTGCTGCGCGTGCTTCAGGAGCGGGTAATAGAAAGACTGGGATCAAACCGGCAAATCTCCCTTGATATCCGCATCCTCGCCGCCACCAAAAAGAACCTGCGCCAGATGAGCACTAAAGGCAATTTCCGCGAAGATCTGTTTTACCGTCTCAATATCCTCTCCATTGATATCCCGCCCCTGCGCGAAAGACGTGAGGATATCCTGCTCCTGTTTCATCATTTTGCCGCCCGCTACGCCGCACAATACAAGCGTGAAATTCCAGGCCTCACCCCCCACCTGCAAACAGCCTTGATGAATTATCCCTGGCCCGGTAATGTCCGCGAGTTGCAAAATGCAGCCCTCCAGTTTGTTCTGGGCGCAACGATAGATGCTCTTCAGGGCCAGAAACTGGAAATATGCAATACCATCCCCTCATCCAGCCTTTCGCAACGAATGGCCGAAATGGAAAAACAGCTTCTGGCCAGCGAACTCGAACGCCAGAACGGCAACCTCAAGGCAACCTACGAGGCCTTGGGGATCAGCCGCAAAACCCTCTATGACAAGCTGCGAAAACATGGTTTGAGCCCGGCCTCTTCGCCGTCGCATGGGTAGTTTCCTACACATCCAAGCGGCAAAAAAGGGTAGCCTGGCACACATTCGCCTGGCGGGCAAAATCATGATTGCATATCTACGCTAATATATTCTTGTATTATTTCAAGGCGTTGGTCATATTTTACATAAAATCAGGATTTTTCTTGGTTTTGGCCTGAAGGTTGCTGTTAATTTCATATTAACCTTGAATGGTGGCAAACCACCAGATGGCACGAATGACAGGATCAAACACAAGGAAACACCATGAAAAAACTACTTACGGCAGTTGCATTAAGTGCAATCATGCTCACCCCTACAGGGCTCAGCGCCAAGGAAATCATCATCAAGTTTTCACATGTCGTGGCTGAA
>CAZHLV010000106.1:0-18588 GCA_964533415.1 uncultured Hyphomicrobiales bacterium | reverse complement strand
TCTTGAAGCCCGATCAAATCCGGTCTTTGCAGCCAAGAACCTTCCGATAATTGCAGCCGTAGGCTCAACCATTGCCAGTATCTGCTACGTGGCTTTGCACACTTCTGGCCGCGCCTTGGTCGCGTTGATGCAATAATGCGGAGGTTCAGCATGTGAACTAAAGCATGTCGCTTTCTTTGTGATTCATTTGACATGCTTTAAGTCATTGCTTCAGGTCAACCTGCGTTCAAGTGAACGCACTATCGTTGCTCTATCTACTTGATGTCGATCAACTTATCCTGAATCCGCGTTAAATGCAAAGACACAATGAGCCGATTACCTCAATGATCGGTTCGTGAATGTAAGGGGTGCGCGGGGCAAGTATTTTACATGAACAGTTTAATATCAGCTGTTCAAAAATCTATCTCGTTTTCTGACCAGCCATGTAACGGCCTCTTCAAAAGAGATTTCCTTTTTCGTGTCCGGGCAAATATAGCGGGCATAGTCGAGGTAAGTTGCGGAAAACAGTTGTTCGCGCGAAGGCCGGGCGGTTTTTCTTCTGACCGGTGCGACCCGGTCATCAGTCAGGCCCCACCCGGAGTAAAATGGCGCACCAAAGCAGATCACCTCGCGCCCGGCAAGCAAGGCTTCGAAGCCAAGCTGGCTGGTGACAACATAAACCTTCTCCACCACCTCGATCAGCGACCACGGATTGACATCCTGGCGGATCATGCGAACCCGGGGATCATCGAGAGGAAACAGATAGCCTTTCTTGCGCCCGCAGACCACCTCTGGATGGGTCTTGACGATGATCTCGGCACCGGGGTTTTCTTCCAGCGCGGCCTTGAGCATCCTCTCAAAGGAAGCTGCATCAGCCTTGCCATAGGTAACGGAGGCATCCCCCCAGGTCTGGTCAACGACAAGCACCCGGCGTTTGCCTGGCGCCGGATCAAGCCCCAGTTCGGCAGGTGAAAGACAGGGGGCATGATTATACTTGGAAATGCGGTTTTCGCGCAGAAACCGTATACCCTCGCGGGCCCGCCGGATGCTTTCCGGAGAACTCTTCTGTGCCGAACGGACAATCAGGCCTTCAAGATCAGACCGTGTATTGGCGTCATAATAAACCCCCGAGCGGTCAACGATAAGTGAAATGGGAATCTCCCGGGCCCCGGGAACAATGGAACGGATAAACCCATCCTCCATGGCAATATAGGACCGGTCATGCTTCCGCGCGAGTTCACGCGCCCTGAGCGAGGTTGATTTAAGCCCCCAGCCCACAACACAGCCAAATCGCGGTTGCTTGAGCGGAGGCATCCACCAGACCGGTTCAAAACCCGTTAATTGTTTTACAAGATCCCGGATCTTCCAAACGCCACTGGAGAGTATTGCTACTTGTTCCTGCACCCTCGAACCCTTTAACGCTACGCGCTTACATGCAATTTTCCGCAAGGTAACTCTTTCTGGAGATTTACCATTTTTCAAGGTGATCCACTTTTCTACGGAAGTGATTCACTTTCTACAGATCAGAGTTCCTCTACAGACCAGCGCTCGCCCGACACCGTCCAAGACCAAGGGAGTTTAGCATTCCGGCAACCGTTTCTGCAACATCTGAAATCCCCGACCAGGGAATCAATGGATAAAAAGAATATTCATGTGACAACCCAGCGTCAATGGGCTATAGGCTTCTGGCATTATTTTTCCCCGACCGGGCTTGGCCCGCCGGGAGTTCTGGTTGCTGATAATTACAGGCATGATCTGGCTTTTCAGGGTGCGTCCGGTGTTTTTACCTTTAAGATATGGCAGGTGCATTTGATCCCGGATGAAAATGCAGAAAGAGCCGTGGGGACACAGGGTGAAAAAAAACGGCGGGTGTTTCTGTTTCTTCAAGGTCACCCCTCGACATTCACGCGCAATCTGGCCAATGAGCTGGAACTCCGGGGATACAAGGCCCTGAAAATCAACTTCTGTGTTGGTGATGCCCTTTACTGGGTCGGCCGGAAAGCCGTCAGCTACCGGGGCCGGTTCGGTAACTGGGCCGGTTTCCTGGATCGCTTTGCACGGCGCGAGGGGGTTACGGATATCCTCTATTACGGCGACCGTCGCCCTTACCATGTGATTGCCGCACAGGTTGCCCGGGAACTCGGGCTGAGGACCTATGCCTTCGAATTTGGATATTTGCGCCCGGACTGGATCACCATTGAGCGCGGCGGCATGTCGGCCTATTCTCATTTCCCAGATGACCCGGAACAAATCAGGAAAATCGCCCAACAGTTCGATAAACCAGACTTGGACAGCCGTTACCACTATTCAAAAAGCACCGAGCTGTTTCACGAGGTTACCTACAACATGACCAGCCTCCTGCTCGGCTTTACCACCCCCTTTTACAAGTCGGGCCATTACTACAACCCACTGCTGGAATATATCCGCGGCATTCCGGGCTTGCTGCTGGAAAAACGCAACGAAGCTCGCGCGCAAGACGTCTGCAACGATATCCTGAACAGGAAATACTCCTATTTCCTGTTCCCGCTGCAACTCCAGAGCGATGCCCAGTTGCTCCACAATGCCCGTTTTCGCTATCAGGGCGACGCCATTGAACTGGTCTTGCGCTCCTTCGCAAAACACGCCCGGCCGCAAGATCACCTGATCTTCAAACAGCACCCGCTCGACAATGGATGGGAACGCTGGAAGAGCAAGGTCAAAAAACTCTCCCGGCATTACGGCCTTTGCGGGCGAACCCATTTTATCATCGGCGGAAACCTGCACTTGCTGCTCAGCCGGGCGCGCGGCTGTGTGCTCATCAACAGCACGGTGGGGATCTCCGCCCTTCACCTGGGCTGCCCCGTCAAGGCTCTAGGCACCGCGATATATGATATCGAGGGCCTGTGCCACAAGGGATCACTCGGCAGCTTCTGGCAAACGCCCCTCACGCCAGACAAGATACTCACCGATGCCTTCGAATGCGCTCTTGCCGGAACCATCCAGGTCAAGGGCAACTTCTTTACCCCCGAAGGACAGGCCGCCGCAATTCCAAAAATGGCATATATGCTGACAAGGGAAAAAGTCAACGGCGCCGGAGCCTACATCGAAATGCCGCCGCGGAAAAACCGCGAACAAAACTGAGCCTGAAGAGCTTCATCTTTTTTATTGAATCGGCACCGGCCCGCCGCCCGCAGGATAACAATGGCGCAGATGGCCAGGCGGGGTCAATTCAACGTGAAAGACTTTGGCCTGCCCGGCTCTTTTTACCGCTCATCACGCGAAGATCGGGCAATGGCTATATCGGTATAGGCAAAGCGTTGCGGGTCTTTCCACAATCGCCGCACGAACAGCCAGAGCCGGAAATAGTGATAGGTGAAGCCAATTCTGGCGATCAGGCGTTCTTTCAGGTCCCTGTAAAGGAACGGTAAAAAGCCTTCCTGCGGCAAGCCGGGGCGGCGCTCGTGGCGGCGCCGGATGCGCGCAAGCGTGCCGTCGAATGTCTGAATGCCGAAATAGCGATTATTATATTTGGCAATCAGCAAAAGTGAAGCCGTTGTCAATTTCAGGTCACTGCCAAGCGCGGCAGCTCTTTTCAGGACCGTTTTGATGTGCCCAGGCGAGTAATAGCTCTCCCAGGCCTCCTTGTATACCTGCTCCCAGACCTGGTCGGACATTTTCGGATGGCTTGCTACCCTGTGTGTGAGGTCATATTTATTCATATCCGGGTCAATCCACCCTCCCCTTTCAAGCACTATTTTATGGTCCATGCTGCCAGGCAACGGCGTCAGGTAACTGAATGTGAGCAGGTCAACCGGCAATTCGCGCTTTATGATTTCTATGTCGCGCAAAATACTTTGCCGGGTATCGGCGGGTAGCCCGATGATAAACCCCGCGATAATGACAACCGGATGCTTTTTCCAAGCGAGCAGCATTTCACGATAATCTTCAATGTTGTTCTGCCGTTTTTTCATGCTGGTCAGATTGTCGCTATTGATCGTTTCAAGGCCGATGAAGAGCTGGTTGACACCGGCTTTCACTGCTTTTTCGATAAATAGCGGGTTCTTGTAGCTGAGCATATCGACCTGAAGCACGATTCTGAATTTGATATTTTCGCTTTCCCGCAAGGTAATCAGGCGGTCGAAGAGTTTTTTCCAGTTCTTGTTGCGGGAGAAATTGTCATCGCAAATGAACAAGCAGCCAATGCCTGCTTCATGCAGCGGCCTTATGATTCGCTCCAGGTCATCAGGGCTGCGAAAGCGGTTCTTGCGGCCATGTACATTTATGACCGAGCAGAAAGAGCACTCAAAAGGACAGCCGCGACCAAGGTCGAAGGAGGCGAGATTCTCATACCCGTCCAGTGTGAAATGCCTGACCTGGCCGGGGGGCAGAACCGGCACGGGCTGGTTTTCGATCGCCGGAAGATCGTTGATGAAATTATAGACCGGCTGCAACCGCCCCTCGTAAGCGTCCTTCAACACCTGCTCAAGGCGGCCTTGTTCGGCCTCACCCGCAAACAAGGATATCCCCATCGCTTGCGCCTGCTTGATATCCGCGGGAAGTTCGGGAAGCATTGCCATGCATCCCGAAACATGAAAACCGCCAATGCAGACCGGAACATGATGATCGAGGAAAGGACGGGCCAGATCAACCGCACGGGGAAACTGGTTCGACTGCACGCCGACAAACCCGACAAAAGCCCTGCCGCCATCTCCGAGCTGCCGCAGCAATCCGGCGGTATCGACTACCTGGTAGCTCTCGTCATAGGCTTTCAGGATAATATCTGTTTGCGCACCAAGAAATTTACGCCGACGACAATCATCAGCAAGGCCGTATATACAAGACAGGGCGCTGGAGGAAAGAATGGGAAGCTTCCACCGGACCGGATAACCGTCTTCGCCGTAACGGGTGGGTTTTATCAGGATAATAAGAAATTTTTCTGGCAATCCCTGACACGCCCTCCAAGGTTATCTTGCGAAGTTCAATTTATCGCCTATCCATGCGATCTGCAATCGCAGGGCGTTCATTATTTTCAGCTTCCGGCTTTGCCGCAAATCTTCCAAGACATCAATCAGCTCTTCAGGTTCACAGGGGCTGAAGGTCAGCGGGTTAACATAACGGCCATAGGCAACCAGGGCAATATAGACAAGCTCATCAAGAGAGCGCCTGCGGGTGCGCCGTGACATGGCGGTGTGATCGCATGTCAAACCCCATCCGGCATAAAAGGGCTGGCCATGCACCACAACCTCCTTGCCCCGGAGAAGTGCCTCGAATCCTGTCAGCGAGCTTATTGTCTCCACCTTGCTGCATTTTTCAATCAGCTCGATAATGTCGGTATCAATGCTCACCTGATCGGCAAAACGGCGCATCTTGGAGGTTTCAATGCGCCCCTTTCGCAGGCCCGAGGTCACATCTGGATGCGGCTTGTAGATGATAAAGGCATCCGGGTTGTTTTGCCGTGCGGCCTTGAGCAGCTCCAGGTTGATGTTCCTTCCCCCCTGAAGGGGCAGGCTGGCGCTTGTGGTTTTCAGGACTGCGGCGTCATCCGCCACTTGGCCGGGCACCAGCAGTCCGGGACGTCCTGCGGGAAAAATATCCTGCCCGGCTCTTGCGCCGATATTATATTTCGATATACGCGCCTGCAAGATCTGGTCACGAAGGGCGGCCCCGCGTGCGCACTGCTCATCGTCAAGATCAAGATGTTGCAGCATCCATTCCAGGTCGCTGGGCCGGGTTGCATCATAATAAATCCCCCGTTCATCCAGGATCAGCGATGCAGCGGGAGCCAGCCCGGCGCCCAGGCCCACCGAACGCAAAAAGCCATCCTCGATGCGGACCAGTGGAATCCCGGCGGATTTGCAGGCAGCCTCGTCAGCCGGGCTGAGGCGCGAGGCCCAGCCGATCAGGCAGCCTTTTCTTTGCCGGGCCTCGGCCAGCGCATCGGCAAAGTTCTTGTGCAAGGCTGGCTTGTCGGGATTGCCCGACAGCACCCCCCTGATGGATTTGTGATTCCACCAGCATACGCCAAACACGACCGGCGGCAAATGCTCCCAGACCGGATTACTCATATTCGTCATCCTGCTTCAATGCCGGCTTGACGTGAAAGCGGAACGGGCGGTTTGTCCAAGCCCGCAGTGGCCAGGGCAACAGGCGGCCAAGACGGACCAGGATATGCATGCTGTGGGGAAAGGCAATATAGCTTTGCCCGCGATCAAGACGCTTGCGGATGATGGCGGCGGCTTTCCCGCTTGATATGATACCTGCCAGCACCCCGGCATGGACCGTTGTCTGGGCTGTTTTCATATGACCGGGCAGAACTATCGATACAGCGATATTATCGTCTGCCAGGTATTCCCGCATGGCCTCGCCATAAGCCATGACGCCTGCTTTCGTGGCGCTGTAGACAGGAGCATCGGCCAGGGGCTGTATGGCGGCCAGCGAGCTGATTATGGCGATGTGGCCATGGCGTCTCTTGCGCATATGTTCGGCCATGGCGCCAAATGTTGCAATCGCACCTGCAAGATTGGTTTCAACCAGCCGGACAAGTTCCGGGATGGATTCCATCTGTCCTTCCGGGCCATGACCTGAAAAAACACCGGCATTGGCGATCATCAGGTCGACAGGCGTGCTTTGCTCTGTTTCCTCTACCCAGCGGGTTATTTGCCTAAAATCCCGGACATCGACCTGCCTGCATAAAACGCTTGCCCCGCGCTTTTCACATTCATGGGCCAGTTGCCGCAGCCGGTCAATCCGCCGCGCCGCCAGGGCCAGGGTTTTCCCCGGCGCGGCATATTCTCGCGCCAGTGCTGCGCCCAACCCGCTGCTGGCCCCGCTGATGGCAATCACCCTGGGAGATTTCACGCTCCTTCTCCACCATCAGAACCAACGATGCTGGCCAGACCGTAATTTGCCT
Organism: uncultured Hyphomicrobiales bacterium; assembly: GCA_964533415.1. Taxonomy (GTDB): domain Bacteria; phylum Pseudomonadota; class Alphaproteobacteria; order Rhizobiales; family BM303; genus BM303. The sequence continues at coordinate 11,720 of CAZHLV010000106.1, read as the reverse complement.
TGATGAGCCGCCGTAACTCGCGCGCCGTTATATCTATGGCTGTTTGCAATTGTTCTTTTGTATGTTCCGAGGTGATGAAGAAGCGAATCCTCGCCTCTTGCATGGGAACGCCCGGATATGTCACCGGTATAGTGAAAATACCATTTTCCATTAGCAGATTGCAGAGCTTCACCGTGCGTAGGGAATCTCCGATGATAACAGGAATAATGGAGAATCCCTCGCTCAGGCCGGTATCAAGACCAGCTGCGCGCGCCGCTTTTAAAAAATACCGCCCGTTCTCATGCAGGCGCGCCACCCGCTCCGGCTCTTCAAGCATGAGTTCAAGCGCACGCGAGGCGGCAGCGGCAACAGGTGGCGACATGCCAACCGAAAACATGAAACCGGAGGCAAAATATCTCAGAATTTCAATGAGGGCGTGGTTTCCGGCAATATAGCCCCCGCATCCGCTCAATGTCTTGCTCAACGTTCCCATCCATATGTCGATATCTGCCGGATCGCTCCTGAAATGCTCGAAAACACCAAGTCCGGTCTGACCAAGCACACCCAGCGCATGGGCATCATCAACCATCAGCCAGGCGCCATGGCGTTTCTTGATTTCAATAAGACGCGGCAAATCGGGGATATCGCCATCCATCGAATAAAGCCCCTCGACAACGATCAAGACCCGGTCATGCTTCTGGCGGGTCTGGATGAGAATTTTTTCCAGTTCATCCAAATCATTATGCCGGTACCGCCTCCGCGCCGCGCCGGACAGATTGGCGCCAACGGTAATGCTGTTATGGCTGAAGGCATCAAACAAGATCAGGTCCCCGGGCTCCATCAAGTCACCGATGGTCGATACATTGGTGGAATGCCCGGAGACAAAAACCAGAGCGTCATCGGCGTGGTAAAGCCCGGCAAGCTGCTTTTCCAGTTTCCGGTGCAACGGGCGCTCGCCAGCGGTTGGGCGGGATGCGGAAACGGATGTGCCATAACGCTTGATCGCCTGTGCCGCAGCCCTTGCCACATCGGCATGCGCGTTAAGGCCAAGATAGTCGTAGGAGGAAAAATTATCGTAGTCACGCCCCCCGATCCGGGTTGTTGGTCCGGCGCGTCCCTCATGCAGGTGAAAATAAGGGTTGGCAAGTCCCGCCAGATCGGCAACTGCCCTTTGCGTTTCCATCTGCCGGAATACGTTCAGGGTTGAAAAATCTGTTTTTGCAGGATCAAATCGCGATGCGGCGCGGCGTTCTGGATGGTTTTTCCGCGAATTGCCGCTCGTCATCTTCCGTGTCATGGCAATAATGGCGTCCCTGTCCATTCCCGCTCCCCCGGAATTTTGATTTCCTTCAGACATTCGTTTCCCTTGCCAGGTCGCACCTGGAACCTTTTTCGCGCATCATTTTATCCAGAAACCATCCGCAGTTTCCAGAATGGCGCTGTAAACTTGGGCAGGCAACATTGCTTTTGGAGCATATCGCGCCCCGCCTTATCCGGTCCAAACCCAATCAGAACAAACATGCGCCGGGAAGTATAGCAGCACAAGCGCATTTGTTGAAAGACATGCTGCTTGACGGCCAAGATCCTATGCAGGTAAACGGCGGTCGGTGGTTGTAAACTGCCGGTCAGGATGATTCGTCGGGCTCATCCCGCTTCCGGGCAACCTCGTCAGATACTTCCTTCAAACGCGTCTTGTCGAGATCATCCTTGACATGCTGCTTGACCAGTATCTCATCGGTTCGCTCCAATTCATCATCCGAACCGCTGCGGACACGGGCCAATACCCTGGCCGCGATGTCGTTGATGGTCGTGCCGTCGGCGATTGACACCATGGGAATGGTAATACCGAGTTTTTGCTGGGCCGCCGTGCCCAGTTCCATGCCCATCAGGCTATCCATGCCAATATCGGTGAGGGATCGCTTCAGGCTGATTTCCTTGGCTGGCATGCGAATGATTACCGAGACTTCCTCCGCCAGCAACCGGGCTATCCTTTTTTGCGCCTCCGCATCATCAAGCCCCTTGATTATCTCGAATATGTCAATGATTTCACTTGCCCCGCCACTGCTCATCGCCTCATGCGCCATCATGGTGAAAACGGGTTTTTTCATTATGGGAAGCGTGTCGCCGGCAAAGGCCCAGTTCATCGCCGCAAGGGCAACAACCGCCTGCTCCGGCGCTCCACCGCCACAGGCCAGCAACTGCCCCAGCAGATCAAGGGCTTGGCGCGCCCTGAATTCCATTCCGCCGGTATGGCGCGCCAGCGACTTCGCGGTATCTTTCTGGCGGGCAAGCACGCCGACATCCGTGATTGCGCCCCAGCCGATCGCCAGGGCCGGCAGGTTTTCCAGGCGCCGGCGCCGGGCAAGGCCATCGAGATAGGCATTGGCGGCCACATAGTGGGCCTGTCCCGGATTGCCAAACAGCGCCGCTGCTGAGGAGAACAAAACAAAATAATCAAGATCATCTTGGCGGGTCAGCCGGTCCAGGTTGTCTGCGCCCTCCACCTTGGGGCGCAGGACCTTTTCAACCTGCTCGCGGGCGAGGTTTTGAATCAGTTCATCCTCAAGCACCATGGCGGCATGCATAATGCCCCGGATCGGCCTCTCGTTCCTGAGATTCGCCAGCAACTGCTCCAGGGCCTTTTTGTCCGCCACGTCACAACGCTTGATCTCGACCTTCACGCCAGTCTTTTGCAGCCGTGAAATCGTCTCTTGCGCCTGCTCATTCAGCTTTCCGCTGCGACCGGTCAGAACAATGGAGCGAGCGCCATGGTCAGCAAGCCAAAGCGCCGCCTCCAGCCCGAAACCGCCAAGACCGCCAATGATGATGTGAACGCCTTTTTTATCGGCCCTGAAAATCTCGTCACGGATATTTCTTGCAAACGAACGTGGCTCAGGAGGTCTCACGAGGATCTTGCCGACATGTCCTGATTGCTGCATCAGCCTGAAGGCTTCGATGACCTCTCCGCTTTCAAACAGACGATAGGGGAGCGGTTTGAACTCCTCCTGCTCGAACATCTGTGTCAGTTCGCCAAACAAGCGCCTTGAAAGTTCGGGCTGGCGGCCCAGCAACTGGTCAGCATCAATACCGAAATATGACAGGTTGCGCCGGAACGGGCGCAGACCGATCTTGGTGTTGCCATAAAAATCCCGCTTGCCAAGTTCCAGAAAGCGGCCAAAGGGCCGGACCAGTTCAATACTGCGTTCCATCGCTTCGCCAGACAAGGAATTGAGTACAACATCAACCCCGCCGCCATCTGCGCCAGCCGTGATGGTCCGCACCTGATCGACAAAATCAAGCGAACGGGTGTTCAACACATGATCGGCGCCAAGCATTGCCAGGAAAGAGCGTTTTTCATCGCTGCCGGCGGTTGCGATAACCCTGGCCTTGCGCCATTTGGCGACCTGGAGCGCCGCCAGTCCAACACCACCGGCCGCGCCGTGTATGAGCAACCATTCACCTTCATCCAGATGGGCCAGATGGTGCAGCGCATAATAGGCTGTCAGGAAAGCAACCGGAATAGTAGCCGCGGCGGCAAGCTCAACCGTTGCGGGCAGCCTGGCGACAGCGATATCCGATACCCTCACATGCGAGGCAAAACAGCTTGGCGCCAGAGCCATGACCGGATCACCGACCTTCAGCCTGCCCACCTGCCCGCCAACAGCCGTAATCCGCCCGGAACATTCAAAGCCCAGGGTTGGTCCGGCAAAACCATCTTCCAGGGCTTCTTCGGGAAGAAGCCCCTGCGCCCACATGACATCACGGAAATTCAGCCCCGTGGCAGCAACCGCAATCTCCACCTCGCCTGGCCCCGGCGCCCGGCGCGGCATTGGCGACCAGTTCATTTGATCCAGTGATCCGCTGGTCGGGTGGGTGAGCACAGCCGCTTCTTTTTCTTCTGCTTCGCCTTTTTCCTCTAGAGCGTTTTCCGATCTGATGGAATCAGATCGGCGCTCTAACCTTGCTGTTTTCCCCGGCTTTGCCGCGCCCGGAGGCATCTGCGGCAATCCACGCCTTACCCGCAAAGCGAGCATCCCCTGGCGGGTCAGCACAAGCTCGGTTTCCCGGCCAGGGTCTGACAGCAGGGATGCCAGCCTTTCAGCACATGCCTGTTCATCAAGTTCCGAAGCAAAATCAACAAGCCTGAAATCGATCTCGCCATATTCATTGGTGGCCGTGCGGACAAAGGCCCAGATTCCGCTTTGCACCGGTGATGACTGACCTGCGCCCACCCCTGCCCGCACGCCGCCGGGAGCCAGAATCCATAACCGGATATTGCCGGAATGGCGCGAACCGAGGGCCTGCAACATGCCGGTAAGACTATCTGTCCGTGCACAAAGCGCGGCCATGGGGGTGGGTGAATCTTCAAAAGCGCCAGCCAGATGGACAATATCGACTATCCGGGCATCGGCGTTCTCAACAGCATCCCAATGGCCGGCCCACGATTCCGGCCCGCCCTGGCCTGCCTGGGACATCTCAAATATGGCCGGGGAAATGGCTTCACCATGACGCTCTTCAGCGGTCAGCACCTGTGATAACCGGCGGGCAAAACCGGTTTCTGCTTCATCACCGGATGTAGTGATGATGATCTTGCAAGCGGGTCCGGATTCCGTGTTTGCCGCGGCCAAGTCGCCAGGTTCGGGAATTTCAGATTTTGCAGCCGCCATGGCGTCGCCATGGCGGGCGGCAATCACGACAGCAGCGCTCTCAAGTCCCTTGGCGAGGCGAAGCGAACGGCTACCGCCAAGACCACAGGAGTCGAAAAACCCGATCCATTCCCCTGCATTGCGCATCGGTCCCAGCGGAAACCGGGGATCAACCGAGTTGTCGAACCAGCCCTCCACAGGCCCGAAAACAAGATCATGAAAAGCATCCGGTTCGCTTGTCGAAATCACCATGACAGCGCCATCCGCCAATCTCGCGGCCGCGCTTTCAACAAGCTGATCGTGATTTGAAAGCATATGCAACCCGTTTGCCGAGACGAGCAGATCAACCGGCTCGATGTCATCAAGCGCCGATGCATGCTCCCCAAGCATAAGAGGGGTGAAAAACACGCTTTCCCCGAGGGTCATCTCCAGCCGGTTCATGCTGTGCCTGTTGGTATCCGCGGCGATCAAGGTTCCATGTTTTGCCGCAATCATGGGGAGCAACTTGCGAGTCAGCCCGCCGCCGCCAATTCCCAGTTCAAGCACCCGTAACGGGCGCCCTTGCGGCCAACCCGCGATAATCTGCTGCATGATGCTGGCAATTTTTTCAATATGGGCCAGGGCTATGGGCGATGAAGCGGCCAGTTGTTCCAGCATGGCCGGGGAATAAATATCATGGGCCTGCCGATTTTCCGGCCAGGCGGCTGGCGCGCCGGACAAAAGCTCCGGCAACAGGTTCGCGGCCCGGTTCAACAATACGCAATCAGCCAGCCAGCGCGGCTCTTCGGCCAGCACCGCCTGCATCAGTTCCGCGGCAGGAGGCAACGGGCAGACATCCGCCAGTTTCCATCCCTCGTCATCGGGCTCTGCCAGGCCCGACTGCTCGGCGATAACAAGCAGGTTCGAGAAAATCGCCATGCGCGGGTTGATGCTGCCGGACTCGTCTGGCCCGGGGCCAAGAGCTTGCGAACCGGTCAGGGCGGTCATGTCAATGCGGCCCTGGCCATCACCCAGAGATACAAGGATGTCATAGGCAACCCGCCGCGCGGCGGCATCGCGCAGCAAGCGCTGCTCTTCCAGTTTCACGCCGTTCGTGTCTGTTATCCTGCCCAGCATGGCCAAAACAGCCTTCGGTTCCGGCGCAGCGGATTTGCCGTCCTTGCCGGGAAGCGGGAGCAGCTTGCAGGTGATCGAATAGCTCGTCCGGTCAAGCGTGTGGCGCTGCATCAGGGCCGCCGCACGGAAACGGGCGTCATCAAGACGGGCGACCAGCCGGCCATCTTCGGCAAACAGCTCGAAATTACCCTGCCCGCCGCGCCTGTTGGAACGCAATATGGTGATGCGGGCCGTGCGGACCGGAACACCGGGGAGATAAACCCGCAAGGTTCCCAGCCGGACGGGAATGAAAGCCAGCTTGTCATTGCCCAGGTCAAGTTTGTCATAGAGGACATTAAGGCCATGGAAACAGCCGTCAAGATCAAGCGGGTGAATATTGTACCGGCTCGATTCGCCATCAGAAGGATCAAGCGCGGGGTCGCGCAGGTCAAGGACAACCTCGACAATATTGTCCTCAACCTCATCACAGCGAATCATCCGCTGGAAGCGCGGGCCAAATTCAAGCCCATGCCGCTTGCTGAGGTCATACAGCCTTGCAACGCTCTCGGGCGCATTCGTCGCGCGAAGTTCTGGAGAAACGCCTTGCGGAACCGCATCACCGGGGATTTTTCCAACCCGGCACTTGGCATGCAGTTGCCATTCGTCATCAGACAATCTTTTGCGGCTGGCAATCTCAACCGTTCCGCTCTCAATGCTCAGGCGCGTCTGGATCTCCACCGTGTAATCATCACCAAGAACGAGCGCCTGCACGATATCCATGTCCCGCAATTCAATCCGCTCGGTATCGAGCCACTGGCGGGCAACTTCAAGGAACATCTCCGCGAAAGCCGCGCCGGGCAGGATCACCTTGCCATCAACCTTGTGGTCATTCAGGAAGGGAAGCATCTGGGTATCGATGTGAACATCCCAGACATACTCCCCCACCCGCAAGGGCTGCCCAAGCAAGGGATGCGGCGGCACGGTCAGGAGGAAAGCCTCGATCGATTCGCGGCTGGGTTTCATGCTGTAAGTTTTTTTCTGCCAGGGATAAAGCGGCAGGTCTTGGGGATTTTGGGATCTCGGACCGAATACCCTTGTCGCATCAAAACTGGCGCCCAGGGCAATTGCCCGGGCAAAAACACCTTGGACCGGATCAAGTTCTTCGGCGTCATCCGGAGTGAAGCTGCGCGCAACGGAACAATTTTTTTCAAGCTCGCCGGTAATTTCGTTGAGATAGCCATACAGAACCGGCTTCGGTCCAATTTCCAGAAACAGGCGGCAACCTGCCCTGGCAGCATTCATGACGGCATCATTGAAACGCACCGGCTGCCGGATATTGTCCCACCAGTAATCCGCCGTCAGCTCGGATCCGGCAAGAGCCGTTCCGGTAACTGTTGAATAATAGGGAATTTTCGTTTCGCCGGGCCGGATATCCTCCAGCGCCCCGATGAGATCCTCCCTGACCGGATCGATAAGCGCGTTATGAAACGGGTAGTCGATATCCAGCAACTTGTGGAGCCAGTTATTGCGGAGCGCATGGCGGATGAAATGTTCAATGGCCCCCGTCGGTCCCGAAACCGTCACCGACCTGGCGCTGTTTACCGCCGAGACACATATTCCCGAGAAATCATCATCACTGTCCAGAACGCCCTGGACCTCCGCTTCCGGCAGCATCACCGCTACCATCAACCCCTTGCCGCGAACATTTTCCTGATGTTCGCTCCGGGCATGAATGATCCTGACCGCCTGTTCCAGCGTCAATGCGCCAGAGGCCCACCCGGCAGCAACCTCGCCCACGCTGTGGCCGATAACAGCACGGATATCAAGCCCCATTTCCCGCAAGGCATCGGTCAGCGCCACTTGCAAGGCAAACAGCAGCGGTTGGGCAGTTCTGGTGCTTTTCAACTGCTCGGCAAGATCTCCGGCAAACAGGCTTTGCTCCAGAGACCAGCCGGAAATCCCGGTAAACAACCTGTCGATTTGCCGGAAAGTGGCCCGAAACCGCTCACTGCGATTGAATGCCCCTTGCCCCATTCCGGCCCACTGGCTGCCATTGCCGGAATAGACCAGGGCGACGGCCAGATCATTTGCCGCCGCCCTGCCGGTTGCCATACCGGCGGATTCTTTTCCCCCGGCAAAGGCATTCAGCCCGTTCACCAGGGTTTCAGGATCATCGCCAAATACAACCAGCCGTTCGGCCATGCGTTCGCGCCGCCACAGGGCAGCGTTCATTAATGCACCCGCATCCGGCCCGCCATGCCGCCCCAGCCGCTCGGCATATTCCCCGGCCAGGGCTTTTAATGCGCCGCGGCATTGCGCCGAGAGCAACAATATAGTTTGCGGTGAGGCGCTTTTTCCCTTGCCCCCGTTTTTTCCCGGCGCAGGAGGGTCGGTCAGGATGACATGCACATTGGTGCCGCCAAAGCCAAAATTGCTGACCCCGGCAAAGCGTCTTGCATCTTGCCGGGCAAGTTTCCTGGGCTGGTCATTGATCCGGATATTGAGTTCATCGAACGGTATATCCGGGTTGGGGGTCCTGAAATGCAAGGAGGCGGGCAAAAGATCATGTTCAAGCGCCAGCATCGCCTTCAGCAGACCGGCAATTCCCGAAGCCGGTTCCAGATGGCCGATATTCGATTTGACCGAGCCAACCGGCAATGGCTCAGGGCGCGGTTGCCCGAGTATCCGCCCCAGCGCGGCAGCCTCCGCCGGGTCTCCCACCCGCGTTCCGGTGCCATGCGCCTCGATAAAGGCCAGGCTTGCAGGCTCAACCCCAGCCCGGCCATATACCTCCTCAAGCAACCTGGCCTGGTAATCCGCCGAAGGCAACGCAACTCCAACCGTGCGGCCATCTGAATTGACCCCGGTTTCAACAATCCGGGCATGGCAACCAGCAGTGTCAGGGCCACGCTCCCCGCTGCGTTGCAAAACCAGCACCACACCGCCCTCGGCGCGGACATAGCCATAAGCATCCTTGTCAAAGGGACGGCACAGACCCTGCTCTGAAAGCATCGAGGCGGCGGAAAACCCGACAAAGGGAAAAGGCGAAAGCAACAGGCTGACCCCGGCGACAATGGCCGTGTCGATCTGACCGGCGCGCAATGCGTTTACCGCCTCGTCAAGCGCAACAAGCGAGGATGAACAGGCCGTATCGATGGTCATCGAAGGGCCGTGCAGATCAAATATATAGGAAATACGGTTGGATATCAGCGCGCCGGTATTGCCGGTCATCATATAAGGGTCCGTACCCGCCGGGTCGAAGAAAAAACGGTTATTATGATCTATCCCGGAATTGCCGACATAAACGCCAACATTGCGCCCCGCCAGCTCGGACGGGGGCAGGCCGGCATCTTCAAGCGCTTCCCAGACCAGCATGAGAAGCAGGCGCTGTTGCGGGTCCATCTGCGCCGCCTCGCGCGGCGAAATGGAAAACACGGCCGGGTCAAACCCCCAGATATCGTCAAGAACGCCCGCCGCGAAACTGTAGGACTTGCCCCGCTCGCCCCGTCTCGGACTCTTGTAGCGGAACATTGAAAAACGTTCCGGGTTGACGCTGGTGACGCTGCAACGCGATGCGGCCAACAAATCCCAGAACGCCTCCACATCGCTTGCGCCAGGCAAACGGCAGGATCGTCCAATTATATCGACTGGCATGTCCGGGGCGTATATCTTCTCTGTGCTTGCCTTGTCCATCTACTCGTCACTGTCCGATATTACCCTTTAGAGCGTTTCCGGTTTTGATTGAATCAAAACCGGGCTCTAACTCCTTGATGTTGATCTAGCGCGCATGAAAACTGATCGCTTTATAAAAGCGATTCTACAACCTGTCGCGCTCTATCTGAATCGCCCTGATTAAAGCAGGGCATGGCCATATTTTCCCACAATGCACGGATTTTTTATATCTGGTACTTAATCCAAGCACGCCGATGATTAAAACCCGTTGATGGTATTGACGGTTGCAACGCCTCCCCTGAAGGAGGCCGTTGCGGAATTAATGATTTTAAGCATCTTCATGATTTCGACGCCCGTAGCATTGGAGACAAAAATGGAATCCTTGTCCTGGAGCAGGAAGGACTGGGCATAAAAGTAGGATTTTGCATGCTTCATGTTGATGCGATAAATCGTAGGCACCCGCCCCCTCACCGTGCGGCCATAGGTAACGCCAATCGCATCCAGAACCTTCGGCTGTTCGTAGCGGAAAACAAAAAGGCCGGTGGAATCGGCTCGCGCATCCAGCAGCCCTCCGGCGCTGGCGACAGCTTCAAGAATACTGATGCGCGGGGCGTCAAACTTGTAGAGCCCCGGTTTACTGACCGCCCCCAGAACCGTAAAGCGTTGCGGATCATGGCTGAGATAAATCCGGTCGCCATTCGAGACATAAACATTCTCAACAGGCGTTTCCATGATGGTTTTCAGAAGTTGGACACCGCGTTTCTTTTTACGGACAAAGCTGACATATGTTTCCCTTGCAGGGTACTTGGTTCCCCCGGCCTCGGCGATGATATCCAGCAGCCTGCGGCCGCGCGTAGATATCGGGTAAAGCCCGGGCTTGGTAATGTCTCCGCTGACGGCAACCGTATTGTTTTCATTCCTGACAATATTAACAACTGCCTGAGGCTGAATCGCCTTTCCTGCCAGCTTCTCGACAATCTCTTCCTGAACCTGAAAAGCGGTGCGTCCCTTTACCGGAATGAGTCCTGCATAGGGGATGGAGATCATCCCCCTCCGGTCAACGGCAATGGATGGAAATTCAGCGCGACTACCATTTTCCCCCGAGAACAGGCCGCCCTGGCCAGCTTCGAAAATGCTTACCGCCAATACATCACCAACTCCGATAAACTGCGTTGGCGCACGATATTTTGATGTCCTGAACCGCCTGCTCAGGCCGACAGGGTCAAAACTGGCCAGCGTGCGGACAATTTCCGAGGAGATATCAATGACAACAAAATCATTTTCCTGGCTTTGCTGTTCAATCTCACTCGATAGAGGTCCCTCGCGCGGCACAACCGAGCATCCGGCAAGAGCTACCATGAAAGATAGCGCGAGCAACACTCCAAATCTCTTCCAGAACAAAGACAAAAATACAACCCTATCTTTTGTCACGCCCATCTTCTGTCATGCCAGAGGATGAGAACCTCATATTATAGAAGTCCCGACCTGAATAACAGCAAAACATTAAAACATTCAATAAAAAAAACTGCCATCCTGATGCGATAACCGCCTGGAATCTACCGAAAGCTGGTCAGCCTGGTCATGAGCAATTTACGTAGCTCCTGCATTTCGTACATCAGGTCATCTGCGATATTCTCGATATCGCGCTGGCTGGCGCTCAGGGCCCAGTTGCGGATACGGTTAATATCGGCATGCAGCATAAACGCATCGGCCCGGTCCCGCCGTTCAACATTATCGCGCAGAAGCTGAAGCCTGACCTGAACTGCGCTGGCCTCATCCGAGGCCAGGCCCGGCAGCACTTGTTCAGGAACCCTGGCGCTGCGCAGATCAGCCCAGCCAAGACTTTCAAGGGATATGCGACCGGTTTTAATCTCCGTCGTTTCACGCAAGATATCAACGCCCCCCTCAAAGACCCGCAAGATGATCCTCGAATTAAAGCGAGCCGACGAAGCTTCCGGCATGTGCCGTTCCCCTCCCCCGCGAGAGGACATCGCGGTCTTGCTCGCCTGCTGGCCGTTTTTGCCTTCCTCCAAGCTCACCTCGCCCCTGACAAGCCTCAAACAGCGGCCAACATCTTCTCGCTAAGCTGCACGCCAAGGATCTTGTCGAGATTCCGGCCAATGAAACGGCCCTCTGCATCACTCTCGATGATATGGCAGAAAGGTGTATAGCGCGCTTCAAGCTCCTCTTGCGGCAGGACAAACAGGTCACACTCGTCCCAGTTGTCAAATTCCTTATAGTTGGCGTTGAGCGGCCGGAAACTTTCCACCGCCGCTCCCTCGGCAAACACCACCTCATGCGCCTCCATCACGATATTGTAGAGGCTGA
>CAZHLV010000105.1:0-30737 GCA_964533415.1 uncultured Hyphomicrobiales bacterium | reverse complement strand
ACACCGGCCCCGGACGTATCCAGCTTTTCAACGCTCGCCCCGGTGAGTATCTTCATGCCCTGCCTTTCAAAACCCTTGCGGGCGATCGCGGCAATCTCCGCGTCTTCCACCGGGAGCACCTGGTCCATGATCTCCGCCACGGTGACATCGACGCCAAGCGCATTGTAAAAACTGGCAAACTCGATCCCGATTGCTCCGGAACCGATCACCAGCAGGGATTTGGGCATCTCTTCAGGAACGAGCGCCTGCTTGTAGGTCCAGATTTTCTCGCCATCGGGCTGCAAATGGGCAAAACTCCGCGCCCGCGCCCCGGTGGCCAGAACAATATGCTTTGCCCTGACATCGGCAAGCGCCTTGCCATCTTTCACAACACCGATCACCCCGGCGCCTTTCAGCCGGGCTTCGCCGTCAATGACGCTGACCTTGTTCTTTTTCAGCAAATAGGCCACCCCGTTGGAGAGCCGCCGGGAAACCGTGCGGGAGCGTTTGACGATCTTGCCAAGATCAATCTCCAGATCCTTGATGGTAAAGCCAAAATCCTTACCGCGCCGGGCCAGGTGAATAACCTCGGCGGAACGCAGAAGCGCCTTGGTGGGAATACACCCCCAGTTAAGACAGATCCCGCCCAGGTGCTCGCGCTCGATAATGGCCGTTTTCAGCCCCAACTGCGCCGCCCGGATTGCCGCCACGTAACCCCCCGGCCCCGCGCCGATGATGGCGATATCATATGTATTTTCGGTCATGTTTCACACTCAAGGTTCGACAGGATTTCTCCCGGCGCTGAAATGAAGAAGATATCCTGTTTATGCCAGCATCATAACGGGGTCTTCGATAAAGGTCTTGAATTCGGCCAGCCAGCGCGCGCCCAGGGCTCCGTCAATCACGCGGTGATCGCAAGACAGTGTAACTGTCATCACCGTAGCCGCGGTTATGCTGCCGTCTTCGGCAATGATGGCGCGTTTCTCCCCGGCCCCAATGGCCAGAATCGCGGCTTGCGGCGGATTTATTACGGCAGTGAAATGTTTAATTCCCATCATTCCCAGGTTGGATATGGTGAATGAGCCGCCCTCGTATTCTTCCGGCATCAGCTTCATTTCCCGAGCCTTGCCCGCCAGCTCTTTCGCCTCAAGCGCAATCCCGGACAGGGACTTGCTCTGGGCATTGCGGATGATCGGGGTAATCAGCCCGCCGTCAATGGCCACCGCCATGGAAATATCCGCCGTGTTGAACTTGAGCAGGCGGTCGCCGGCAAAGGCGGCATTGGCATCGGGAACCTTCATCAAGGCCAGCGCCGCGGCGCGGATGATGAAGTCGTTTACCGATATCCGCACATCCTCAAGCCGTGCATTGAGGCGCTTGCGCGCCGCCAGAAGGGCATCAAGCCGGCAATCAATGCTCAGGTAATAATGCGGCACATCGCGCTTGGCCTCGGTCAGGCGCCGGGCGATGGTGGCGCGCATGGAATTGAGCGGCTCTTCGGTGAAGCTGCCCGGCGCGTAAAGAGCCGCAATATCGGACGGCGCCAAACCGGGCGGCGGCAAGGTTAAAGCGGCCTGTTCCGCCGGAACCGGACCTGCCGCGGGATGTGCATTTTCCACATCCGCCTTGACGATGCGCCCGCCGGGACCAGACCCCTTGATCGCGCCCAGGTCCAGCCCCCTGTCCGCCGCAATCCGCCGCGCCAACGGGCTGGCAAAAATGCGTTCGGGTTTCTCCTCGCCATCGGCCCCGTTGTTCGTCGCAGGAGAAGGAGCGTCCGGCTTCACGGCTGGCGCTCCGGCGGCGGGTGCCGGCGCTTTATCCAGGGCGCTCTTGTCCTCGCCGTCTTCGAGCAAAAGGGCAATTGGGCTGTTCACCGCAACATCACCCGTTCCGCCGGGAATGAGGATCTTGCCGATCACCCCTTCATCCACCGCCTCGACCTCCATGGTTGCCTTGTCGGTTTCAATCTCCGCGATCACATCGCCAGCGGCGATCTCATCGCCTTCAGAAACGAACCACTTGACGAGATTGCCGGTTTCCATGGTCGGCGAAAGGGCGGGCATGAGAATGGATATGGGCATGGCGGCTCTTTTGTTACCGGTAGCAAACAGATTTGGCCGCTTCCACAACTTCGGCGGCATTGGGAAGCGCGAGTTTTTCCAGATTGGCGGCATAGGGCATGGGCACGTCCTTGCCGGTGACGCGCAGCGCCGGCGCATCAAGATAGTCAAAGGCGCGTTCCATCACCTGCGCGCCAAGCTCCGCCCCGATGCCGCAAACCGGCCATGTTTCTTCAACCGCCACCATCCGGTTGGTTTTTTTCACCGAGGCCAGCACCGTGTCCATATCCAGCGGGCGCAGGGAACGAAGATCGATGATCTCGGCAGAAATTCCCTGTTCAGCGAGTATATCTGCCGCTTCGAGCATATAGACCAGCGCATAGGAATAGCCCACGAGGGTCACGTCTGTCCCCTCCCGCAATATCCTGGCCTTACCAATGGGGATCACCAGGTCATCCACTTTCGGCACGTCAAACACCTGGCCGTAAAGGATTTCATTTTCCAGGAAAACCACCGGGTTGGGATCGCGGATCGCGGCTTTCAGCAACCCCTTGGCATCGGCGGCGCTGTAAGGGGCAACAACTTTGAGCCCCGGCACATGGGCATACCATGAGGCATAGTTCTGGCTATGTTGCGCGCCCACCCGCGCCGCGGCCCCGTTGGCGCCGCGAAACACGATCGGACAGGTAACAAGCCCGCCCGACATGTAATGGGTCTTGGCAGCCGAATTTATAATATGGTCAATGGCTTGCATGGCAAAGTTAAAGGTCATGAACTCGATCACCGGTTTCAACCCGGCAAAGGCCGCGCCAACCCCGAGACCGGTAAAGCCATGCTCGGTTATCGGGGTATCGATAACCCGCCGCCCGCCAAACTCATCGAACAAACCTTGCGTGACCTTGTAAGCGCCCTGATATTCGGCCACCTCCTCACCCATGACGAAGACCCGGTCATCCCTGCGCATTTCCTCGGCCATGGCATCGCGCAAGGCCTCGCGGACTGACATGGATTGCATCTGCACACCATCGGGAATCTCGGGATCCGCAAGGATCGGGGCACTCGGCGCAGGCGCAGCGGCCGCAACAGGAGGTTCGGGGGAAAGCGCTTGTGGAACGGGCGCCGCCCCGGGCGTTTGAGGCGTAATGCCAGATCCTGCATCATCTCCGGAAATGAGCGCAATCGGCGCATTCACCGGCACGTCTTCAGAACCGGCCTGAACGAGGATTTTTTCAATCACCCCCTCGTCTACCGCCTCGACTTCCATGGTTGCCTTGTCGGTTTCGATCTCGGCAATAACATCGCCAGCGGCCACCTCATCGCCCTCAGAAACATGCCACTTGGTGAGCTTGCCCGATTCCATGGTCGGGGAAAGCGCAGGCATCAGGATTTCAACCGGCATGGGAATCCTCCGCCACGTAGATATCGGTATAAAGCTCTGAAATATCCGGCTCGGAGCCGGTTTGGGCAAACTCAGCCGATTCATTGACAATCTGGCGGATATGCCGGTCGATTTCCTTCAAATCCTTCTCCCCGACAGTACCGCTGCCCAGCAATCTTTCCTTGCTCTGCTCGATCGGATCACTGGTCTTGCGCATTTCCTGCACCTCCTCACGGGTGCGGTACTTGGCCGGATCCGACATGGAATGCCCGCGATAGCGGTAGGTTTTCATCTCCAGGATATAAGGCCCCTTCCCGGCGCGGCACCACGCCACCGCCCGCATCCCGGCCTCGCGCACGGCCTGTACATCCATGCCGTTCACCGGCTCGCCCGGTATCCCGTAAGCCTGTCCGCGGTTATAAAGCTCTTCAGCCCCCGCTGCTGCCCGGGCAACCGAGGTTCCCATGGCATAGCGGTTGTTCTCGATCACGAAAACAACCGGGAGCTTCCATAGCGCCGCCATGTTAAAGCTCTCATAGACCTGCCCCTGATTGGCCGCGCCCTCGCCAAAATAGGTCACGCTGATATTGCCGTTATCCATGTATTTGTTGGCAAAGGCGAGACCTGCGCCAATCGGCACCTGCGCGCCGACGATCCCGTGCCCGCCATAAAAGCCCTTTTCCGGGCTGAACATGTGCATGGAACCGCCCTTGCCCCGCGAAGACCCGGAACTCTTGCCCGCAAGTTCTGCCATGATGGCCTTGGGGTCCATGCCGGCGCTGAGCATATGCCCGTGATCGCGGTAGCTGGTCAGCAATTGATCGCCTTCGCAAACCGCCATTTGCATACCGACAACAACAGCCTCCTGCCCGATATAAAGGTGGCAAAACCCACCGATCAGGCCCATTCCATAAAGCTGCCCCGCCTTTTCTTCAAAACGCCGGATAAGGAGCATTTCCTTATAGGCTTCAAGCTCGTCTTCAGGTGTCATGATCGTCCTGTTTGCCGGGGATTTGCGCGTCTTTTGTACAGATTTGCGGCTGGCGTTTTTCTTTGCCGGCATAAATAGCCCCCAGTGTTTTTGAATTTGGGTCAGGCTAAACCAAATTGATTAGGAAAACCAGATTTTTTCAGGGAATGCTAACAGCTTGCTAGGGCAACGCGCGTTCAAGTAAAATCACTTGAATGCAGGTTGATCCAAACCAGTCAACCGGCCATGCCCGGAAGCGTTTCACCCCGATATCTTTCAGCGTTGATCCCGCAAGATTGTGATTTCATTAGGCTTTGCCAGATTCAGAATTACCCGGGCCCGCTCATCGAGCATATCCGGATCAAGGCTTTCCCTGTGCAACAAGGCCACCCGGGTTTCGAGTTTTTGCCTTGTCTTGCGCAACCGGGCAATCTTGGTCTCAAGATCGGCCGCCCGGGTCTGCATCTGCCTGTACGCCACCAGTCCGCGCGCCCCGTTCAGGGTATGATGCGCAAAATACGCCAGAAACCCGAGACAGACCACGGGCAAAAGCAAATAGCGAAGGCGAAAACGATGAAAGGACATAAAGGTATTCTCGCCGTTAATCCTAAAGGGAAAGTTACGCCCGGAAATTATCCGGGCGCAAAATACCCAGTTCAGGCATAAGCAGCGATAATACCCAAAAAGTCTGCAGCCTTCAGGCTTGCCCCGCCAACCAGCGCGCCATCGACGTTGGAAACGCCCATCAACTCCCTGGCATTTGCCGGTTTCACCGATCCTCCATAGAGAATCCGGACACCGGCTCCTTCATCCCCCATGCGTTCAACCAGCAATTTGCGGATAAGATCGTGGACCTCCGCAACATCATCAACGGTTGGCGTAAGGCCCGAGCCAATCGCCCAGACCGGTTCATAGGCAATAACCGTATTTGCCGCATTTGCCCCCTCGGGCAAGGATCCCAGGAGTTGCCCCCTGACAACATCAAGGGTTTCCCCGCCCCGGCGCTGGCTTTCGGTCTCGCCAATGCAGATAATCGCCGTCATGCCGGCGCGCCAGCAAGCCTCAGCCTTTTTCAAAACCTGCGCATCGGTCTCTGCATAAGTCGCCGTATCGCGGCGCTCTGAATGCCCGACAATCACCGCCACGGCCCCGGCTTCAGCCAGCATCTCAGCCGAGACATCGCCGGTATAGGCCCCGGAGATTTCAGAATGGCAATTCTGCGCACCGATCAGGATATCAGAATCAAGCGCCTTTACCCGCTCTGCCGCCTTGGCCAGAACCGTTGCAACCGGGCAGATCATGACATCACAAGCTGCTTTGGGATCAGCCGACTTCAACCCCGCATCCAGGGCGTCCAGTTCATCGAGCGCCGAGACAAGGCCGTTCATTTTCCAGTTTCCCGCAACGAGCGGCTGAGGTGTTGTCATGTCTTTTTCTCCATTTGATATCATTTAAAGGTTGGGCTGGTTTTAGCAAATGCTCATATGTTTGACAAATGTGAACTCAAGCCCGTCAGCAGGACAATTTAGCCCTTTCTTTTCACCGCCCACCGGATTATCGTCTTTTGGAACATAAGGCATTCTTCAAGGGTATTTTCATGTCTGGAATCGAAGTCCCCCATTTTCGCAATGATGCAGGTGTATCGACCATCGCCATAGGCGCCAAGGCCTTCATGTGTACGGGCGCCACCCATCCTTTTGACCATCCTCATATCTTCCTTGACATGGGGCGCGAAGATTCAACGCTCTGCCCGTACTGCTCTACACGCTATACCTATAACCCTGAACTTGCCAAAGAGGCTTCAGATCCAGCCGATTGCGCCTACCGTCCCGGGGAAACCGTCTAACGCCTCGGATAACAGGCCCATATCATGCAAAACGCACAGTCCTTGTCAGTACTTGTCGTCGGGGGCGGCATTGGCGGCTTAAAGGCGGCGCTGTGCTTGGCCCGAAAAGGGTTTTCAGTTACGCTTCTTGAAAAACGTGATGTTTTCAAGGAGGTTGGCGCGGGGATCCAGATCAGCCCGAATGGCAGCCGGGTGTTGATTGAGCTTGGCCTTGGCGAGATACTCGACAAACATGCAGTGCGTCCTGTCGGCATTAATGTATTTGATGGCGCAAGGGGGCAGCAACTGGCTCACATTCCGCTCATTCCCTATATGGAAGACAAGTACCAGGCTCCTTATTATACCATTGCCCGCTCGGATCTGCATTCAGCCCTCGCGCAAGCCGCGCAAGCCCATGACAATATCGACATCCATTTTGAGTCCTATGTAACGGCGGTCGCCACCGATGGCGACCAGGTGGCCATAACCGCAAATGAAAATGAAGACATGTTTGCCGATGTCATGGTGGGTGCAGATGGCGTCTGGTCGGCGACCCGGCAACTGGTTCTGGAAGATGGACCGGCCAAATATACCGGTCATACTGCCTGGCGGGCAATGATTGATACGAAAAAAGCTCCCGAATCCATGCGCAGCGCCGCGGTAAATCTCTGGCTCGGCCCCAAATCCCATCTTGTCCACTACCCGGTTTGCGCCGGGACCAAGATCAATATCGTCGCCATTACCGAATCAAACTGGGAAAAGGAAGGCTGGAATCACCGCGGTAACCCCAAGGAGCTCCGGGCCCTGTTTTCTGACTGGGATGCTGCTCCATGCGAATTACTGCATGCCATGGGCCGCCCCTTGAAATGGGCTTTATGTGGCCGCCAACCCGATTTTGACTGGCATGGAATCGATCGCGTGACCCTGCTCGGTGATGCCGCCCATCCCATGCTGCCCTATCTGGCGCAAGGCGCGGTCATGGCGATTGAAGACGCCTATGTTCTGGCCGAGAAACTGGCCGGACATGACGATCCCGTTCAGGCCTTGCGGGCTTATGAGAAACAACGCAGCCCCCGGACCGGAAAAGTTCAGCAAGGCGCGTTTGATAATGCCAGCCATTATCACCTGACCGGAATGGCCGGGCAGGCCCGGAACCTTGCCCTGCGCGCCGCTGGCACCGCACCGGGATTGTTCCTGAAAAGATATGACTGGCTGTATTCCATGAATGTTGTTGCTGGCTGAACTCGTCTCTTGCTTCAACCTTGTGACGCCATGGCGCATTCCAACGCCTTGAGGAATATGGTAGGGCTTTGCCAAGTGAGCTTGTTTCACAAAATGGCGAACGGGTCTTATTGCCATGTCACGCACACACCTTGCCATGTCACGCACACACCGCAGATACCCTCGTGTTTTCCCCATCTCCACTCTCGTTCTGATCCTTGGCCTTCTGGTATTTTTTCCGGGGAACAGCTTTGCCCAGCAACCAGGAAAATCACGGAACCTGCTGGATAGCGGCAAAAACCAGCAGAGCGCCATGCTTCAAAATGCTCTTGAGGCCTTTGCCCTGGACCGGATTGGCCCCGCCGGAGATGTGATATCGTTAATGAAAGCCGCGCCCAAGACCATCCGGGGGGCAAAAGTAATCTGGCTTGAGAAGATGCGAACCAACGCCGCCATTGCTCTGGACGGGGATAAATATGAGCGTTATGACGCCCTCATTGATTGCTGGAACAATAATAACTGTACCAGAGCCCGTCGCATTCAGGCGCAAATCCGGGCAAAGTACACCAACCAGGCAAAACCACCCCCTCCGCCGCCGCCTGCCGGATTCTCCCCGGGAAAGACCAATACCAGCTTGCCGCCCGCCCCGGTCTGCCCGGATGGGCAAAGATGGTGTTATCCCGGAACTTATGGTTCAGGAGGCTGCTATAGTATCCGGGCCCAGAATTGCACCGCCGGCCTGATCTGCCGGAGGAGCTATTATGCGTGCAAACTTGCCGGGGAAGCTGCCCACTGCCAGCTTGGCTATACCCCCTGCCAGTCAATAAAACCACGATGCACGCCGCCCCTGAAATGGTGCCCGCCGGGACCATATGGCAAGGGGCGCTGCATTTCACAGGATGAACGTTGTATTCGGGGGCTGGTCTGCCAGAAAAACGCCTGCATTTGCAAGTTGCCCAATATTCCCGTTTACTGTGCACCTTGCGGCGCCATTTGCCAGCCGCGGCCCAAACCGGCAAAGCCATCACCCTGCCCGGCCGGGCTTAAATATTGCCCTCCCGGCGCATTTGGCAGGGGCGGTTGCCTCAAGCCCTACCAGTCCTGCATCAAGGGGCTTGTTTGCCCCACCGGGTATTTTTATTGCAAACTGCCCGGAGAACCGGCTTATTGCGCCCTTCCGGGGCGGCGCTGCGTCTCAAAGAAAAAGCCGGTTCAGGCGCCAGTCCCGCCAGTTCCCCAAACCGTGCGCCCCTCACGCTGCTTACCTCCCAGAACATGGTGCCCGGCTGGGGCCTATGGTCCGGGGCGTTGTTACGTGCGCGGTGCGCAAAGATGCATTCGCGGCATGATCTGCGCCGCCGGGTTTAAAGCCTGCAAGCGTCCCGGTCAGCGCCCCCGCTGCATCCGGGCCTCGCTGCCCTGCCAGCCGCCGCCGCTTCAAACTCCGCCAACACCGGTGTTCAAGCCACAATCCCGCTGCCGCGCACCGCAAATCTGGTGTCCGGCCGGAGCTTACGGGTCAGGCGGATGCTACCTGCCGGGCGTCACCCGCTGCATACGCGGCAAGACCTGCCCCAGTGGTTTCAAAATTTGCAAGGTTGCAGGTGAGCGCGCCCGCTGTATCCCGGCCATGGGAATGTGCCTGGCTCAAAAACGCCCGACAGCCCCAAACAAACTGCTGGGTGGAAAATGCGGTGTTTTCAACAAATCCTGTCCACCCGGCAGATATGGCGGCGGTGGCTGCTATGCGCCTTCACGCCAGCAATGCCTGCAAGGCAAGATTTGTTCAAATGGAACGGTTTTATGCAAGCAGCCCGGCAAAGCCGTTAAATGCATCCGGCGCGGAACAACGTGCGGAGCATCCCGGCCATCTCCGGGAGGAGCCGTTCACAAGCCGCCGGCAACAAAACCGCCATCAGGCCCGCATGGATTCTTTGACAGCAAGTTTGGCAGCAAGACTTTAGGCAAGGTCAGGACACGACCCAAACCCCCATCACCGGGAGGCAACCCCTGCCGGAAAGGCGGTATGTATAATATCGATTGCGCTTTTGGCTCAAGACGCTTGCGTTAACGCTGCGCCCAAACGCACTTTACACCTGCTCAAGCTCGATCAGCGTGCCCAGCCCGTCCTTGGGATGCAGGAACAGGACCGGGTTGCCATGAGCACCGGTTTTAGGCTCACCATCGCCCAGCACCCTTATACCCTTGGCCACCAGTTTATCACGGGCCACGATGATATCATCAACCTCATAGCAGACATGATGCAGGCCCCCGGTCGGGGTCTTGGCCAGAAACGCCGCAATCGGTGATGTCTCCCCCAGAGGTTCAAGCAACTCGATCTTGGTGTTGGGTAACTCGGCAAAGACAACCCGCACCACGTGTTCGGGTAAATCAACCGGATCAGAGACTTTTGCACCAAACACGTCCGCGTACAGACGGATACCGCTGGCAAGTTCCGGCACGGCAATGGCAATGTGATTTAAACGTCCAATCATCTCCAAAAAACTCCTTCGAAATCACACCCGCGCCAGAACAATCCGGCAGTCGGTTTTCTTGCCCCATGCCCGCGTGATCGCACCGCGAACCGCACGGCGCAGGGTTTCAGTCACCACAGCATCGGATTTGCGCTTTACCCGCGGCAAGCCATCGAGCGCATCATCAATAGAGTCAAAGATAATATCCTCAAACGCGGTTCCGTCACGGTCTAATTCCGGCAAGCCAATAATTTCAACCTGCGGATCATCGGCAACTTTCCCCCGCGCATCAAGGCACAGGAAAACAATAACCGCCCCCACAAAAGAAACCTTGCGGCGCTCCCGCAAAGGTCCGTTCATGGCCTGCATGATAATCCGGCCATCGACACAAAGCCGCCCTGAAGGAACCTCGTCAATGATCTGCAATGGCCCCGGCGCAAGGCGCACCATTGTTCCATTACGAACCGGCGCGGTTTCGCTTACGCCAAGAGACCGGGCAAATTTTTCATGGGTTACAAGATGCAGCGCCTCGCCATGCACCGGAATGGCCGCTTCAGGTCGCAGCCATTGATACAGGCGTTCCACCTCGCCGCGCTTGGGGTGCCCGGTGACATGAACCGGGAAATCATGGGTCGAGTACAGGACATCCACCCCCAGATCCGCCAGGTTATTCTCAACCGCGCCGATTTCCCGCTCATTTCCGGGGATGGTCTTGGATGAAAAAATCACCAGATCACCGGCATTCAGGGAAATGCGCGGATGCGTGCCCGATGCAATACGCGAAAGTGCAGCACGGGCCTCACCTTGCGAGCCGGTACATAACAAGAGCACCTTTTCCGGCGGCAAATACCCGTAATCATCTTCCGTAAGCAGCTCACCTTGCCACTCGAAACAGCGGGCTTCACGAGCCGCTTCAACGATCTTTTTCATCGAGCGCCCGGCCAGAACAACATGCCGCCCGGTTTTTTGGGCCGCCCGCATGACCGACAACAGCCGTCCGGCATTGGAGGCAAATGTGGTCACCGCCACCCGCCCCCTTGCCTCCTTGATGGCTTGCTCCAGGTTTTTGCCAATCCGTGTTTCTGAAGGCGAAGAGCCAGGAGAAAGAATATTGGTCGAATCGCAAATCAGCGCCCGGCATCCCTCATCACCAAGGGCCTTGAACGGGGCGGGATCAAAAGCCTTGCCCAGAACCGGATCATCATCAATGCGCCAGTCCCCGCTATGCAGGATATTGCCGGCTTTTGTGCGGATTGCCAGGGCGTTGGATTCAGGGATGGAATGGGTGACCGGGATATATTCAATGTTAAACGGTCCCAGGTCAAAACGCGCGCCGGGTTTTACAATGTGAACCGGAACTTCACTGGAAAAATCCGTCTCTGCCAGACGCATCTGAAGCAAAACGGCAGAAAACCGTGTGGCATAAACCGGCACGCGCAAGCGCGGCCAGAGATGCGATATCGCGCCATAATGATCTTCATGGGCATGGGTCAGAACAATGCCCAGCAGGTTTTCCCGTTCCTCCTCGATAAAGGCCGGATCCGGCATCATGATTTCAACACCGGGCATTTCAGGCCCCGGGAAACTGATCCCCAGATCGACCATGATCCATTTGCGGGCATGGGCCGGGCCATAGCCGTAAAGATACAGGTTCATGCCGATCTCTCCGGCCCCGCCCAGAGGAACAAGGACAAGTTCATCCTGCATACGGGATTTGCGGCTCCGGTTCATGCGATCACGCCGCCAACGGGCCGGACTTCACCTGACGTTATCCGCTGTGCCTCGCCATTAGCCAGCCGCAAGATGAATGCACCGTCAAGTGCTATCGTCTCAAAAATGCCGTTCATTTTTTCACTGTTCATGTTCACCATGTATTTGGCCCCGATCCCATATGCCCGGGATAGCCAGTCTTCCCGGATTTTGAGGAAATTTTTCCCCTGCTCCCATTCCCCGATACGCTGATAAAAACAATCCGCCAGACAGGCAAGCGCCCTTTCCGGGGTAATCTTGATATTATCCGCCGCCAGTGATGTCGCCGGTTTTCCCCTGATCTGGGGAGCATGAACCAGATTTAGCCCGACACCGATCACCGCCGCATTCGTTCGCCCCGCCGCTGAGGAGGTTTCCAGTAATATTCCCGCCAGTTTCCGGCCGTTCAACAAAACATCATTCGGCCATTTCAGCGCAAGCCCGGGGCTTTCTTCCCTCGCGCCGATTATCGCGGTTACGGCATCATGCACACCAAGCGCCGCAACAAAGGAGAGCTGCGAAACATCCTCAGGCGCACAGTTCAAGGGAACAAGCAAAGAGGCATGCAGGTTTCCGGTTTCAGAAATCCACCTCCGCCCCTGCCGTCCGCGTCCTGCATTCTGACGCCGGGCCATGAACCAGCATGGCCCCCTGTAGCCATTTCCCAGAACCCGCAATGCCTCGGCATTGGTTGAATCAATGGTCTCAAAAACACGCAGTTCCGTCCCGGACGGCATTTCGGGGGCGGGAGTTTCCATGGAAATTCTAGAACAGTGCGGCAGCCGCGTTTTGCGCAGCTTTCAGAACCGGCGCCGGGTAGATAAAGAACACCAGAACAAACAGCCCCGCCGCGCCAAAGATGGCGGCGAGCTCGCGCGGCATGGGTTCAAATTCTTCCGCCGGTTCATCAAAATAGATGATCTTGACAATCCGCAGATAGTAAAACGCCCCGACAACACTGGCCAGAACGCCAACAACCGCGAGCAAAAACAGCCCCGCCTTTACCGCGGCCAGGAAGACATAGAACTTGGCGATAAACCCGGCCAGCGGCGGAATCCCGGCAAGGGAGAACATCAGCAAGGCCAGCGCCAGCGCCTGCATGGGCCGGGTTTTGGAAAGCCCGGCCAGATCATCAATGTTTTCCACCATGGCCCCGTCCCGGCGCATGGAAAGGATAAAGGCGAATGTGCCCATGGTCATGACCAGGTAGATAATCAGATAAACGATCACCCCGCGAACGCCCTGTTCATTGGCCGCCGCCAGCCCCACGAGGGCAAAGCCCATATGACCGATCGAGGAATAGGCCATCAGCCGCTTGATGTTGCGCTGGCCAATGGCGGCAAAAGCGCCCAGCACCATGGAGGCTATGGAGATAAACACCAGAACCTGCTGCCAGTCATGGGAGATGGCGGGAAACGCCGTGTAGAGCACCCGGATCAAAAGCGCCATGGCGGCAATCTTGGGCGCGGCGGCAAAAAACGCCGTGACGGGTGTCGGCGCGCCTTCATAGACATCAGGCGTCCACATATGAAACGGCACCGCGGAAATCTTGAACGAAATCCCGGCCAGCAAAAAGGCCAGGCCAAAGAGCAGCCCCAGTGAAGACCCTTCCTTGCCGACTACCGCCGCGATATCAACAAACAGGGTTGAGCCGGTAAACCCGTAAATGAGCGAGGAACCATAGAGCAAAAGCCCCGAAGAAAGCGCGCCAAGAACAAAATATTTCAGCCCCGCCTCAACCGGGCGATCCTTGTCGCGCCGGATCGCGGCGATGACATAGAGTGAGAGCGACTGCAATTCCAGCCCCAGATAAAGCGCGATCAGCCCGTTGGCCGAAACCATCATCAACATGCCCAGCGTGGCAAGCACGATCAAAACGGGATATTCAAAGCAGTTGAAATTTTCGTTCCTGAAGAACTGGACCGACATGACCAGCGCCCCGATAGCGCCGATGATCGAAAGAAGCTTCATGAACCGGATAAACGGATCAACCGCAAACGCCCCGCCGAACGTGATCTCCTTGCCGGTTCCGAACAACAAGATCAACCCGGCCCCCACAAGCAGGGCAATGCTGAGCCCGAACATGCCCCGGCCTGCATCACTTTTGCGAAACACGCCAAGCATCAACAGCGCCATAGCCCCAAGGGCAAGAAGCATCTCCGGCAAGGCCGGCCAGAATGAAGGAATGGTGGTTTCCGGCATGGGTGTCTTCCTTAATGGGCAGCGGCCGAGGCCACATCCGATGCCGCCGACAGGGCGGCCTGATACGAGTTGATAAGATGCTCGACCGAAACCGTCGTGACATCAAGAATGGGCTGCGGCCACACGCCAAACAAGATGGTCAGGGCAACCAGCGGCGCCATGATGGCGATCTCGCGCCCGTTCATATCGGCAATGGCTTTCAAGTTTTCCTTTTCCAGCTTGCCGAAAATCACCCGGCGATAAAGCCACAAGGCATAGGCCGCGCTCAGGATCACGCCGGTCGTGGCAAACAGCGCCACCCAGCTGTTAACCTGGAATGCACCGATCAGGGTCAGGAATTCACCGACAAACCCGCTGGTGCCGGGCAGGCCCACATTGGCCATGGTGAACAGCATGAAGACAAAGGCATAGACCGGCATGCGGTGAACCAGCCCGCCATAAGCGGAAATCTCGCGGGTGTGCATCCGGTCATAGATGATCCCGACGCACAGGAACAGCGCGGCGGAAACGAGGCCGTGGGAGATCATCTGGAAAATTCCGCCCTGAATGCCCTGCATGTTGAGGGTGAAAATCCCCATGGTCACAAAGCCCATATGGGCCACGGAAGAATAGGCAATCAGCTTTTTCATATCCTCCTGCGCCAGAGCCACCAGCGAGGTGTAGATAATGGCGATTACGCTCAGGCCAAAGATAAGCGGCGCGAACATGTCCGTTGCCAGCGGGAACATGGGCACGGAAAAGCGCAAGAAGCCATACCCGCCCATTTTCAGCAAGATCGCCGCAAGGATAACCGAACCGGCGGTGGGCGCTTCCACATGGGCATCGGGAAGCCAGGTATGCACCGGCCACATGGGCATTTTCACCGCGAAGGAGGCAAAAAACGCCAGCCACGCCCAGGTTTGCAACTGTGCCGGGAAACCATGGGTGAGCAGAACCTGGATATCGGTGGTGCCCGCATTCCAGTACATCGCCATCAGCGCAATCAGCATCAGCACCGAACCGGCCAGCGTGTAGAGGAAAAACTTGAACGCCGAATAGACCCGGTTGGCCCCGCCCCAGACGCCGATAATCAGGAACATCGGGATCAGTCCGCCTTCAAAGAAGAAGTAGAACAACACCAGGTCCAGCGAGCAGAACACCCCGATCATCAGGGTTTCGAGCACCAGAAAAGCGATCATGTAATCCTTGACCCGCAGCTTGACCGAGGTCCAGCTTGCCAGAATCGCAGCCGGCATCAGGAAGGTGGTGAGGATCACGAACAGCATCGATATGCCGTCCACCCCCATGTGATATGACATCGCCCCGCCCAGCCAGTCGCGTTTTTCGACAAACTGGAAGGCGGCCGTGGAATAATCAAACCCGGCCCAGATGAAAATCGAGAGCAGGAAGGTTATCAGCGTTGTCCACAAGGCGACATAGCGCGCATTGCGGTTTGCTGTTTCGTCATCCCCCCGGATGGTGAGGATAAACAGCGCCCCCAGAATGGGCAGGAACGTGACGACGGAAAGGATCGGCCAGCTGCTCATATCAAATCCCGTTAAAGAGGAAGAAGGTGATAAGGAAAGCCACACCGATCAGCATGGCAAAGGCATAGTGATAAAGGAAACCCGATTGCATCTTGACGGCCCGGCCGGTGATGGCGAGCACCCGCGCGGCAATCCCGTTGGGTCCATAGCCGTCAATGAGCTTGCCATCGCCGCTTTTCCATAAAAACCGCCCGATACGGAACGCCGGCTTGACGAAAATGGCGTCATAAAGCTCATCGAAATACCATTTATTGAGCAGGAACTGATACAGCCCCGGCATGCTCACGGCCAGCTTGACCGGAAGATCCGGCTTGGCAAGATAGAACAGCCAGGCCACGGCAAATCCGCCAACCATCATGATGAAAGGCGAAACCTTCACCCAGTAGGGAACATGATGGATATCTTCCAGGATCGTGTTTTCTTTTGCCAGGCGAATGGCCTCGGCCCAGAAATGCTCGCTTCCCCCCCCGATGAAATACCCCGAGAACAAGAAGCCCGCCCCCAGCGCCCCCAGCGCCAGGATAACCAGCGGGGCCAGCATCACCATGGGCGATTCGTGGATATGATCGATCACCTCATCCGAAGCCCGGGTCTTGCCGTGAAAGGTCATGAACATCAGCCGCCATGAATAGAACGAGGTCATGGCCGCCGCCGCCACGGTGAGGATAAAGGCATACATGCCTATGCCTGAATGAGAGGCAAAGGTTGCCTCGATGATGGCATCCTTGGAAAAATACCCGGCGGTAAGCGGGAAACCGGTCAGCGCAAGGGTGCCGATCAACATCAGCACCCATGTGTATTTCAGATAAGCCGCCAACCCGCCCATCTTGCGCATGTCCTGCTCATCCGAGCAGGCATGGATAACCGAGCCGGAGCCGAGAAAGAGCAGCGCCTTGAAGAATGCATGGGTGAAAAGATGGAAAATCGCCGCCCCGTAAGCCCCTACCCCGGCAGCGGCAAACATGTAGCCAAGCTGTGAGCAGGTGGAATAGGCAATCACCCGCTTGATGTCGTTTTGCACCAGCCCCACGGTAGCGGCAAAAAAGGCCGTTGTTGCGCCAATCAGGGTGACAAAGAAACGCGCATCGGCGGAAAGCTCGAATAATGGCGAGACGCGCACCACGAGGAACACCCCGGCGGTCACCATGGTCGCGGCGTGAATAAGGGCAGAGACCGGGGTCGGGCCTTCCATGGCGTCCGGCAGCCATGTATGCAGCAGGAACTGGGCCGACTTGCCCATCGCCCCCATGAACAAAAGCACGCAGATCGTGGTAATCAGATCAAGTTGAAAGCCCAGGAAAGAGATGGTTTCCCCGGCCTTACCCCCCGCCGCGGCAAAAACCGTATCATAATCCAGCGAGCCGAAAACGGCAAAGATCATGAAGATGCCAAGAGCAAAGCCAAAGTCGCCCACCCGGTTGACCACGAAGGCCTTGATCGCCGCCGCATTGGCGGAAGGCTTTTTGTACCAGAACCCGATCAGCAGGTAAGAGGCCAGCCCCACGCCTTCCCAGCCAAAGAACATTTGCAGGAAATTGTCCGAGGTCACCAGCATCAGCATGGCAAAGGTGAACAGCGAAAGATAGGCAAAGAAACGCTGCCGGTGCGGATCGTTATGCATGTAGCCGATGGAATAGACATGCACGAGTCCTGAAACCGTGTTCACCACCACCAGCATCACCGCCGTGAGGGTATCAATACGCAGCGCCCAGTCGATGCTCAAGGTGCCTGACTTGATCCATGGCAAAACATCCACATGCACGGTCGAGCCGCCAACGCCAACCTGGAAAAACGCCACCCAGGACAGCAACGCGCCGAACAGCACAAAGCCGCTGGTGATGATCTCCGAAGTCTTGACGCCGATGATCCGGCCAAAAAATCCGGCAAGAATGGCCCCGAGCAGAGGCAGGAAAACGATGAGTGTATACATGTTCTGTCCCCTAGCCCTTCATCAGATCAATATCGTCAATGGCGATCGAGCCGCGTTTGCGGAAGAACACCACCAGAATGGCAAGGCCGATTGCCGCTTCAGCCGCCGCGACCGTGAGCACCAGCATGGCAAAGACCTGCCCCGTCAGGTCATTCAACTGGGCGGAAAACGCCACCAGATTGATATTCACCGCCAGCAGCATCAATTCCACCGACATCAGCATGATGATGACATTCTTGCGGTTCAAGAATATCCCGAACATGCCGATCGTGAAAATGATGGCGGCAAGGGAGAGATAATGTTCAAGCCCGATAATCATGTTCATATCCCCTGCCCCGGTTTTACATCCTTGAGCTCCGCCGCCATCTCGCGGGTGCGAGCGATCTGCTCGGGAATGTTCTGGCGCTTGACATCCTTGCGGTGCTGCAAGGTCAACACGATCGCGCCAACCATGGCCACCAGCAGGATCATCCCCGCAGCCTCGAAAAAGTAAACATATTGCGTGTAGAGTATCCGCCCCAGCGCCACGGTGTTGCTCACATCCGCCGGCACCGGCGCCTTTATGTTCCCCGCCGCTTCGGGTGAGATCACCCAGCCGCCAAGAACGATCAGCAATTCCAGCAGCGCCACCACGCCCACAGCGCCGCCCACGATCATATATTGCTTGATGCCGCGCTTGATGCCCGCCAGGTCAATATCCAGCATCATGATGACAAACAGGAACAAAACCGCCACCGCACCCACGTAAACGATCAGCAGCAACATCCCCAGAAGCTCGGCCCCCATCATCACGAACAGCGCCGCGCCATTGAAGAAGCACAGGATCAGGAACAGCACCGAATGCACCGGATTGCGCGACACAATCACCACGAGGGCCGAGGCCACGAGGATCGCGGCAAAGAGATAGAAGAAAGCACCGGCTATCATTTTATTTCACATCCATCCTGTAAGCCCTTTAGCGATAAGGCGCATCAAGCGCTATGTTGTTGGCGATCTCTCGTTCCCAGCGATCCCCGTTTGCCAATAACCGGGCCTTGTCATAAAAAAGCTCTTCGCGGGTTTCGGTTGCAAACTCGAAATTGGGACCAAGCACAATGGCTTCCACCGGGCAGGCCTCCTGGCAATAGCCGCAATAGATGCACTTCGTCATGTCAATGTCATAGCGGGTCGTGCGCCGGGTGTTATCGCTCTGGCGCACCCCTGCCTCGATGGTGATCGCCAGCGCCGGGCAAACCGCCTCGCATAACTTGCAGGCGATGCAGCGCTCTTCACCGTTGGGATAGCGCCGCAAGGCGTGCTCCCCGCGAAAGCGCGGGCTGAGCGGTCCTTTTTCAAACGGATAATTGATTGTTGGCTTGGGCTTGAAGAAATAGCGCATTGCCAGAAAGAACGCCGAGACGAAATCTTTCAGCAACAGGGAATTTGCGGCTCTGACCACCCGTGAAGCAACAGAGTGTTTCATTCCATTCTCCATTACGGCGCCCACCCGAATCCGACCAGAACCCCGGCAACGATAACCACCATGGCCAGCGAGAGCGGCAAGAAGACCTTCCACCCCAGACGCATCAACTGGTCATAGCGGTAGCGCGGCACAAAGGCCTTGACCATGGCAAACATGAAAAACACGGCGCAGAACTTGAGTAAAAACCAGAATACCCCCGGCACCCATGTAAAGGGGGCAATATCAACCGGCGGCAGCCAGCCGCCAAGGAACAGGATTGTCGTCATGGCGCTCATGAGAAGGATGGCGACATATTCCCCGAGCATGAAAAGCAGGTAAGGCGTTGAGCCATATTCAGTCATGAACCCGGCCACCAGTTCCGATTCCGCTTCCGGCAGATCAAAAGGCGGCCGGTTGGTTTCCGCCAGTCCGGAGATAAAGAACATCACGAACATCGGGAACAGCGGCAACCAGTACCAGCCCAGCAAGCCATAGGAGCTTTTCTGCGCCAGGACGATCTCGGTCAGGTTGAGCGAGCCGGCGCACATCAGCACCGTGACGATGATAAACCCGATGGATACCTCGTAAGATACCATCTGCGCCGCCGAGCGCAGCGCGCCCAGAAAGGCGTATTTGTTGTTCGAAGCCCAGCCGCCCAGGATGATGCCGTAAACCTCCAGCGAGGAAATGGCGAAGATATACAAGATCCCCACATTCAGATTGGCTACCGCCCAGCCTTCAGCAGCCGGGATCACCGCCCATGATGACATGGCCAGCACGGAAGTCACCAGCGGCGCAAGGATATAGATCCCCTTGTTGGAACCCGCCGGGATCACCACTTCCTTGAAAACAAATTTGAGCATGTCGGCAAAGGACTGGAACAACCCCCACGGCCCCACCACATTGGGCCCGCGCCGAAGCTGCACCGCCGCCCAGATCTTCCGGTCGGCATAGAGCAGGAAGGCCAGCAGAACGAGCAACACCACCAGAACCGCAAGCGAATGAATGGCGATCAGCAGCGGCGGCCAGATCCATGTCCAGAAGAATTCAAGCATCGGTTCCCGTTGCCTCCCCTTCGCCTTCATGCAGCGCCTTGCATTGGGCCATCACCGCCGAGGCGCGCATGATGGGATTGACCATGTAATGATCCGCCGCCAGGGAGCGGAACGGATCAGAGGCCATATCCCCGCCCTGCCCGGCAAGTTCAGATATTGCCTCGCCATTTGCCGCGGCAATCTCGTCGACCTGCCCCATATGCCCCGCCACATCGCTGAGCCTGTCGCGCAGTTCCTCCAGAGTATCAAAGGGCAAAACACTGTCCATGCGCCCGGACAACGCCCGGATAATGCGCCAGTCTTCCCGCGCTTCTCCCGGCGGCATTACCGCCCGCGCACCAAGCTGCACCCGCCCCTCGGTATTGACATAGATCCCGTCTTTCTCGGTAAAGGCGCTGCCCGGCAAAATGACATCGGCGCGGTGCGCGCCCGCATCGCCATGACTGCCCTGATAGATCACGAACGCCTCCCCCAGGGCATTCATGTCAATCTCATCGGCGCCCAGCAGGTAAAGCACATCCATATCGCCCGCCCCGGCGGCGGCAAGCATCTCTGCTACGTTGCGCCCGCCCTTGCCCGGCACGAAGCCAATATCAAGCCCGCCGACTCGCGAGGCCGCCTCATGCAAGACGCAAAACCCGTTCCAGTCCCCGTCAACCGCGCCAACCGCACCAATGGCAACCGCCAGTTTTGCGGCGCTGGCCAGAATGCCTGCACCGTCAGGCCGGGCAACAGCCCCCTGCCCCACGAGCACCAAGGGCTTTTTCCCTTCAATCGCCCCGGAATCAGCCAGCAGGGCCTTCAGGCTTTCCGGCCCCGCGCCCAGGTAATTATAATCATAGGTCAGATCAGCCCTCTCGCCGATCACATGAATGGCAAAACCACCCTCAAGCCAGCGCTTGCGGATGCGCGCATTTAAAACCGGTGCTTCAAGACGCGGATTTGAGCCGATAATGACCAGCGCATCGGCCTCTTCAATCCCGGCTATGGTGGCATTGAACAGATAGGACGCCCGTCCCGCCGCCGGGTCCAGCGGCGCGCCGTTCTGGCGGCAATCGAGACTGCTTGCCCCCAAGCCATCCATGAGCCCTTTAAGGGCAAACATCTCCTCGACCGCGCACAGGTCACCGGCAATTGCACCGATCTTTTCCGCCGCCGAGGATTTCAACTTGTCCGCAACAACCCCTAGCGCCTCGTCCCAGTTCGCCTCGACCAGCTTGCCATCCTTGCGGATATAGGGCCGGTCAAGACGGCGCGATTTCAGCCCGTCCCAGATGAACCGGCTGCGATCCGCCAGCCATTCCTCGTTCACATCATCATGGTTGCGCGGCAAGATGCGCATCACCGAAGCGCCGCGGCTATCCACGCGGATACTGGAGCCAACTGCATCCATCACGTCGATGCTCTGGGTCTTGCGCAACTCCCATGGCCGCGCCGAAAACGCGTAAGGCCGCGAGGTGAGCGCGCCAACCGGGCAAAGGTCTATCACGTTGCCCGAAAGCTCCGATGTCACGGCAGCTTGCAGATAGGTGATGATCTCCGTTGCCCCGCCCCGGCCAATCGCGCCGATCTCTTCGGTTCCGGCAATCTCGGCAATGAAGCGCACACAACGGGTGCAATGGATGCAGCGGTTCATCATGGTCTTGATGAGCGGCCCCATGTATTTGGGTTCAAAGGCGTGCTTGTCTTCGCTGAACCGCCCCTCGCCCAGCCCGTAGGCCATGGCCTCGTCCTGCAAGTCGCACTCGCCGCCCTGATCGCAAATCGGGCAATCCAGCGGGTGATTGACAAGCTGGAACTCCATCACGTTATGCCGCGCCGCGCGCACCTTTTCCGAGCGCGTATGCACCACCATGCCATCGCCCGCCGGCATGGCGCAACTGGCCGCCAGCTTTGGCATTTTTTCAATTTCGACCAGGCACATGCGGCAATTGCCCGCAATCGAGAGCCGCTCGTGATAGCAAAAACGCGGGATCTCCACCCCGGCTTCCTCACAAGCCTGCAAAACGGTCATGCCGTTTTCAATCTCAACCTCGATGCCGTCAATCGTCAGCTTCGGCATGATCTGGCTCCAGAGTCCCTATACCCGACGGGTGAAAAAAAGTCCGTCATTCCTGCAAAGGCAGGAATCCAAGCCAGGCTTTCCCCTTGCTGAAGGCCCGTTTTGGATTCCTGCCTTCGCAGGAATGACGAGTAGCTATCTGTTTTCAGCTTCGGCATGTTTCCTCACTCCGCCGCAACCGGCTTGCCCGCCGGATGACTTGTATATTCATCAATGCGCTCTTCAATGACATGCCGGAAATGGCGCACCAGCCCTTGAATTGGCCAGGCGGCGGCATCGCCAAGGGCGCAAATCGTGTGCCCCTCAACCTGTCTGGTCACGTCCAGAAGCATGTCAATTTCATGTTTGTGCGCGCGGCCCGTGACCATGCGCTGCATCACCCGGTTC
Organism: uncultured Hyphomicrobiales bacterium; assembly: GCA_964533415.1. Taxonomy (GTDB): domain Bacteria; phylum Pseudomonadota; class Alphaproteobacteria; order Rhizobiales; family BM303; genus BM303. The sequence goes on along the minus strand of CAZHLV010000105.1, from coordinate 8,475 downwards.
ATCCAGCCGGTGCCCTCGCGGCACGGGGTGCACTGGCCGCAGCTTTCATGCTCGTAAAACGCCGAAAGCCGCGCAATGGCGCGCACGATATCGGTGGATTTGTCCATCACGATCACCGCCGCCGTGCCAAGACCGGATTTGACCTCCAGCAACCCGTCAAAATCCATTTTTAACGGATCGCACTGCTCGGCCGGAACACAAGGCACCGAGCAGCCGCCGGGAATAACCGCAAGCAGATTGTCCCAGCCGCCGCGCACCCCGCCGCAATGCTTTTCAATCAGCTCGCGCAGGTCAATGCCCATTTCCTCTTCAACCACGCAGGGATTGTTCACATGCCCGGAAATGCCGAAAATCTTGGTGCCGGTGTTGTTTGGCCGCCCGAGCCCGGCGAACCAGTCCGCCCCGCGCCGCAAGATCTCGCCGGTAACCGCGATGCTCTCCACGTTATTGACCGTGCTGGGACAGCCATAAAGCCCGCAATTGGCCGGGAACGGCGGTTTCAGGCGCGGCATGCCTTTCTTGCCTTCAATGCTCTCGATCAGCGCCGTTTCCTCGCCGCAGATATAGGCCCCCGCCCCGTGATGCACGTAACAATCAAAATCCCAGCCCGACCCGCAGGCATTCTTGCCGATCAGCCCGGCCTCGTAGGCCTCTTCAATCGCAGCCTCAAGGTTAAGCCGTTCCTGAATAAACTCGCCGCGAATATAGATATAGGCGGCATGGGCGTGCATGGCGTAAGAGGCCAGCAGACAGCCCTCGATCAGCCGGTGCGGATCATGGCGGATAATCTCGCGATCCTTGCAGGTCCCCGGCTCACCTTCATCGGCATTGACGATAAGGTAGTTGGGCCGCCCGTCCGCCTCGGGATCCTTGGGCATGAACGACCATTTGAGCCCCGTCGGGAACCCCGCCCCGCCGCGTCCGCGCAGCCCGGAGGCTTTCATTTCATCGATGATAGCATCAGGCTCACGGCTGAGCAGCGCCCTGGTATTATCCCAAACGCCGCGTTTGCGCGCGCCTTCAAGACGCCAGTCGTGAAAACCATAAAGATTGGTGAAAATGCGGTCCTGATCAGCAAGCATCATGCGCCCCCCTTCTTGCTGGAAGGCACTTCGCCCTTGTCCACGCGCTTGGAGAACTCGGTTTCTTCCCCCGAGGCCAGCAACCGGGCTTGCGATACCCAGTCATCACGTTCAATACGGCCCTTGAACTTCAAGCGCCCATCCACCCAGGCGATATTCTCGCGGCTCCAGTTGGCGATCTGGTCAAAATGGTAAAAGCCCAGATCGTGCAGGATACCCTCCAGCTTGGGGCCAACCCCCTTGATGCGTTTCAGGTCATCCCCCTTGCCTTCCCGGGGGGCGCTGAGCAATTCAGGCTCTTCATGTTCATCTTCAATGAGCTCTGGCTCTTCATGCGTATCCGTTATCAGCTCCGGTTCCTCATGCGCATCCACCAGCAGGGCCGGTTCGGCATCCTCACCACCCTGACCGGCATCCGTCTTGGGCGAATAGGCTTTCCACGCCTCGAAGATCGCCTGCTTGTCCAGAAGTGAAGTCGCGCCGCCCATCGGCTCTGAAGAAAACCGCCCGTTTTGCGGTCCCGGTTTTACTGCCTCGCCATTGCGTAACTTGGCAATGATATCCGCCAGCTTTTCGCCGGTCAGGTCCTCGATATAGTCATCGCCGATCGCCACCACCGGCGCATTGGTGCAGGCCCCGGCGCATTCCACCTCGGTCCAGCTCATATCGAGATCTTCATTCACCGTATCGCGCGGGCCTATCTCCTTCTCGCAAGTTTTCATCAACTCGTCCGCGCCGCGCAGCAGGCAGGAGATGTTGCCGCATACCTGTACGAAATGCTTGCCCACCGGCTTGAGATTATACATGGTGTAAAAAGTGGCCACTTCGAGCACCCGGATCGGCTTCATGCCAAGCATTTCCGCCACGTGGCGGATCGCCGGTTCAGGCAACCAGCCATGTTGCTCCTGGGCGCGCCACAGCAGCGGGATCACCGCCGAGGCCTCACGGCCCCTGGGGTATTTTTTAAGTTGCCCCTCCGCCCATTCACGGTTTTCAGGCGTGAACGCAAAGCTCGCCGGCTGTTCATTATGAAGGCGACGTACACTCACCGGTCGATCTCCCCGAAAACAATATCCAACGTGCCGATAACGGCGGAAACATCGGCCAGCATGTGGCCCTTGCACAAGAAATCCATGGCCTGCAGATGGGCAAATCCGGGCGAGCGGATCTTGCAGCGATATGGCTTGTTGGACCCGTCGGAGACCAGGTAAACCCCGAACTCGCCCTTGGGCGCTTCCACGGCGGCATAAACCTCGCCGGCGGGCACCTTGAAACCTTCCGTGTGCAGCTTGAAATGATGGATCAGCGCTTCCATGGAGCGTTTCATCTCCTTGCGCGAGGGCGGCGATATTTTGCGGTCGATGGAAGAAACCGGCCCCTTGATCTCGCGCAGCCTGGCAATGCACTGCTTCATGATATGCACCGACTGGTGCATCTCGTCCATGCGGCAGACATAACGGTCATAGCAATCACCGTTCTTGCCCACCGGAATCTTGAATTCCAGATCCGAATAGCACTCGTAAGGCTGCGCCCGGCGCAGATCCCACGCAGCGCCCGAGCCGCGCACCATGACCCCGGAAAACCCATGCGCCTGGGCCTCTTCCAGCGTGACAATGGCAATGTCCACATTGCGCTGCTTGAAAATCCGGTTGTCGGTCAGCAACCCCTCCAGGTCATCCAGAACCTGCGGGAAGCTCTCGCAAAACGCCTCGATATCGTTAATCAGGTCATCGGGCAGATCCTGCGCCACCCCGCCGGGGCGGAAATACGCCGCATGCAGCCGCGCCCCGCTGGCGCGCTCGTAAAACTGCATGCATTTCTCGCGCTCTTCATAACCCCAGAGCGGCGGGGTAAGCGCGCCCACATCCAGCGCCATGGAGGTCACGGTGAGCAAATGGTTCAGGATCCGCCCCATCTCGGCATAAAGCACCCGGATGAGCTGGCCGCGATACGGCACCTCGACCCCCAGCAGCTTTTCAAAGGCCAGGACAAAGGCATGTTCCTGATTCATCGGCGAGACATAATCGAGCCGGTCAAAATAGGGAATGGCCTGTAAATAGGTCTTGTTCTCGATCAGCTTTTCGGTGCCGCGATGCAACAGGCCGATATGCGGGTCGGCCCGCTCGACAATCTCGCCGTCAAGCTCCAGAATCATGCGCAACACGCCATGGGCTGAAGGATGCTGCGGCCCGAAATTAATCAGAAAATTGCGAAGATCACGCTCTGACATGGCTAGGCCTCCTCACCCTGATCGCTTTTGGGCTCCAGCACAGGCAGGGGCTGCTCACCTTCCCACGGGCTTAAAGCATCAAATGAACGAAATTCCTGAACCAGTTCAACCGGCTCGTAAATCACCCGTTTTTGTTCATCATCATAGCGCACTTCATTAAAACCGGAGAGCGGAAAATCCTTGCGCAACGGATGCCCTTCAAAACCATAATCGGTAAGAATGCGGCGCAAATCGTTATTGCCGTCAAACACCACGCCGAAAAGATCATAGGTTTCGCGCTCATACCACATGGCCGAGGGGAAAAGCCCCACCACGCTGGGCACCGTCCCGCCGGCGACAATGCGCAATTTTACCCTTATCCGCAGGTTCTGCGTCATGGACAGCAGGTGATAAACCACTTCCAGGCGCTTCTTGCGGCCCGGGTAATCCACCCCGCAAATATCAACCAGAACGCTAAAGGCGCAGCGCGCATCATCGCGCAGGAATTTCAAGGCCCGGACCACGTGATCCGGCACAATCACGAGGCTGAGTTCACCATTTTCAAGGACCGCCTCGGCGACCTCCTGATCCAGTGCGAGCTCGATATGCTCTTTAAGTTCGTTGAGGGCTTCAAAATCCATGGTTTTTCTCTTGAACCAGCCTTGGTAAACTACCTTTCCAGCGTGCCGGTGCGCCGGATTTTCTTCTGCAATTGCAAAACCCCGTAAACCAGAGCCTCGGCAGTTGGCGGACAACCGGGAACATAAACATCAACCGGCAAAACCCGGTCACAGCCCCGAACCACCGAATAGGAGTAATGGTAATAGCCCCCGCCATTGGCGCAGCTTCCCATCGAAATCACGTAACGCGGCTCCGGCATCTGGTCATAGAGCTTGCGCAGCGCCGGGGCCATCTTGTTGGTCAAGGTGCCCGCCACGATGATGACATCCGCCTGGCGCGGAGAAGCGCGCGGCGCAAACCCGAAACGCTCCAGGTCATAGCGCGGCATGGCCGCCTGAATCATCTCCACCGCGCAGCAGGCCAGCCCAAAGGTCAGCCACATCAGCGAGCCGGTGCGCGACCAGGTTATCAACTCATCCAGCGATGTGAGCACGAAACCGCGATCCGCCAGTTCATCGGAAATCCCGGCATAAAAAGCATCATTTCCCGCCGGAACCACACTCGTGGGCAAAACCGGAGACTTGCCGTCTAATCCCATTCCAGAGCCCCTTTGCGCCATTCATAGGCAAAGCCGATGGTCAGGATGGCCAGAAATACCATCATCGACCAGAAACCAAAAACCCCGATATCCTTCAAGGTGATCGCCCATGGAAACAAGAATGCGACCTCAAGATCAAAAATGATAAACAGGATCGCAACAAGGTAAAACCGCACATCAAATTTCATATGCGCATCATCAAAAGGATCAAACCCGCATTCATAGGTCGAGACCTTTTCCGAATCCGGCTTGCGCACCGCGATAATTATCGCCGAAGCCAGAAGCGCGATCCCGATCACCAGAGCAATCCCGATGAAAATGATTACCGGCAAGTAATCCATCAGCAGGTTTTGCATATCAACCTCTTTTTTGATGATCCCCCTGCCCCGCGTCTTGCGAAACAGATAACGATAAAGGATTAAAGCACCGGCACGACTCGCGCAAGCCTTTACCATACCCCTGAGGGTAAATTTTTACATTAAATCACACCCCGGCCAGCAACCGGTATTTTGCTGTAAACACGCTGGTTTTTCAACTCCAGCAAACAGGCGTCTCCATAGGAATAAAAGCGGTATTCCCGGGCAATGGCATGAGCATAGGCCTGCTTCATGCGCTCCAGGCCGCTAAACGCGCTGACCAGCATGAATAGCGTCGAACGGGGCAGGTGAAAATTGGTGAGCAGAACATCAACGCCCTTGAATTCATACCCCGGCGTAATGAAGATATCCGTCTCGGCCTTGAACGGGTGAATGATCCCGTTTTCATCTGTAGCGCTTTCAATCAGCCGCAGCGCCGTTGTGCCGACACAAACGATACGCCCGCCCTTTGCCCGCGCCTCGTTGAGGCTCTGCGCCACCCCGGGGCTGATCTCGCCCCATTCGGCATGCATTATATGATCCTGCGTTTCATCCGCCTTCACCGGCAAAAATGTTCCGGCGCCAACATGCAAGGTGACAAATTCCTTGCCGATCCCCCGCGCCTCAAGAGCGGCAAACAATGCATCTGTGAAATGCAGCCCCGCAGTGGGCGCGGCCACGGCCCCGTCCTTGCGGGCGAATATGGTCTGGTAATCGGCGACATCCTGCAAATCCGGCGCCCTTCGCGCCGCGATATAGGGCGGCAGGGGCATGGAGCCGCGCGCCTGAATGGCATTTTCCAGATCAAGCCCGGCCAGATCAAAGGCCAGGATCACCTCGCCATTCTCACCCTTGGCCTTCACCGTGGCGTCCAGAGCGCCAAGCACGCAGGCATTCTTACCCTTGCCGAACACGATTTCGTCGCCAATTTTCAGCCGCTTTGCCGGGCGTGCAAAGGCTGCCCATGTGGCGCGGCTGATCTGCTTGTGCAGATTGACCGAAATCCTCGCCGCCACCCCATTCCGGGTTCGGGTTCCCTCCAGGGCCGCCGGGATCACGCAGGTATCATTGAGCACCAGAACATCGCCGGGCTGAAGCAGCGCGGGCAGGTCACGGATCATCTTGTCCTGAAAATCTCCCGATGCCGGGACATGCAGCAAGCGCGCCGAATCGCGCCCCGGCGCAGGGCGCAAGGCAATGCGCGCCTCGGGCAGATCAAAATCAAATTCATCTACGCGCATGGCAAATCCCTGTTGCTCCGGCATGACCGGGCTTGACTTGCAAAACCCTCGATAATCCGCTGCTGGATTTTCAGGTAATATCCGCTGCAACCTTGACCGAGTTCATGACATCGGGCTCATGCACCGGCTCGCCGCGCTTGATCTTGTCGACATTTTCCATGCCTTCAATCACCTTGCCCCAGACCGTGTATTGCCGATCAAGGAAACGGGCGTCATCAAGACAGATGAAAAACTGGCTGTTGGCGCTGTTGGGCGCCTGCGCACGGGCCATGGAGCATACGCCGCGCAAATGCGGCTCATCATTGAATTCTGCCACCAGGTCAGGATAGCTCGACCCGCCAGTCCCGGTGCCATGCGGACAACCGGTCTGGGCCATGAAGCCCTCGATCACCCGGTGAAAGACGATCCCGTCATAAAACCCTTCACGGGCCAGTTTCTTGATATGTTCAACATGAACAGGCGCCAGGTCCGGGCGCATTTCGATCACGACTTTTCCATGGGTCATGTCGATAACGAGGGTATTTTCGGGATCCTTGATTTCAGTCATTTTATATCCTGTCGTGTTTACTTGGCGTCTGCCGCAACCTGCATTTTGATAATGGTATCGGGTTTACCTCTAACAGCGCCGGAGCGTTTGTCACCCTTTTTGATTCTGTCGACGAATTTCATCCCCTCGATCACCTGCCCAACAATGGTGTATTTCCGATTCAGCCACGGTGCGGGTTTGAAGCAGATGAAAAACTGGCTGTTGGCGCTGTCGGGATCGGATGAACGGGCCATACCGACAGTGCCGCGCTTGAACTTGTACCTGGAAAACTCGGCTTTCAGGTCATGATAATCCGAGCCCCCGGTGCCGGTACCGGTCGGATCTCCCGTCTGCGCCATGAACCCGGGAATTACCCGGTGGAATTTATGGCCGTTATAAAATCCTTCCCGGGTCAGGATCTTGATTCGTTCAACATGCCTGGGCGCAATTTCCGGGAGCAGTTGAATAACCACCCTTCCATATTTCAAATCCAGATAAATGGTGTTTTCCGGGTCTGGCGCCGCCGCCGATACCGGATTTGCGAAAAAACCGACAATGGCGAGTGCCAACACCGCGATAATACTGCGTTTCATCTGTTGCTTCCTTGGTTGATTAGCCTTGTTCCTGCAAAATAGCCGCCACGATGGAAGCTGGTACAAAGGGGGAGATATCACCGCCCATGGCCGAAATCTGCCGCACCAGCGACGAGGATATATAGTTGATTCCCGGTGAAGCAGCGAGAAATACGGTCTCCACTTCCGGGGCCAGCGCCCCGTTCATTCCGGCCATTTGCATTTCATAGTCAAAATCCGCACCATTTCGCAGCCCCCGGATCAGCACATCAGCACCAGCTTTTCGCGCCGCATCCACCACGAGAGAGTTGAAAACTATGACCTCAACATGGCCGGGAATCGATTTGATCTCATTTTCAATAAGAGCCTTGCGCCTTGGCGCTGGCAAAAAAGCGCTTTTTTCATGATGCGACCCGATGGCGATTATCAGCCGGTCCGCTATTGCCGCACCGCGCGTGATAATATCAATATGCCCGTTGGTCAGCGGATCAAAACTTCCCGGATATAAGGCTGTAATACTCATAGGCGCATTCCTAGCCAAGAAATGCCCCCTGGGCAAGCCTCTGTACGCCTTGGCGAGAAAGTCGGGTTGGCATCATTGCTTTTTTCCGGCAACTTGTTCATAATTTTTCTTCTTTTGATTGCCTTGTGGCCTTATTTTCATCCCCGGTCCTGAGATACGCTCTGTTCGTCATATCCACCCAAACCAATCCACCCAAACCAAGGATCCCCATATGCACTCCCTCCGCTTACTCGCAACTGTTCTTGCTTTTTCCCTTGCCTTTATCATGCCGTCTTACGCCCAGGCTCCCTCTCCGGCCGGCGAGCTACGCCTTCCGCAAATCACTCATGTACCGCTCACACAGGACAAGGTGCTGCGATTGCTCAAATCCATGCCAGAGATACAGGCCTTTGGCAAACAGCACCAGTTGAACAAGCTCCCCAAAGGCGCACTAGCAGACCCCAATGCGGCGTTGATGAAATATCTTGAAAAGAATAACCTGCTGGGCAAGATGCAGGCCATTCTGGAAAAATACGGTTTCAAGAGTGTCAAGGAATGGACCCAGATCATGCAGAGCATGACCATTGCCTACGGCTTTGCCAAAAGCGGCAAATCAGCTGCCCAGATGAAAAATGAAATGCAGGCCATGATTAGCAAGGTAGAGGCTGACCCGAACATGACCCCGGAACAAAAATCAAGCCTGCTCGCCATGTTCAGGCAACAAATGGCCATGGCGCTCAAGATGGCGCCGCCTGCCGGCAACATTGA
>CAZHLV010000104.1:0-6259 GCA_964533415.1 uncultured Hyphomicrobiales bacterium | reverse complement strand
GGCAAGGCCAAGATCCTCTATGAAGGTCCAGAACCAGGAACACTCGTCCAGCATTTCAAGGATGACGCCACCGCTTTCAATAACAAAAAACACGAGATTATTGATGGCAAAGGCGTTCTGAACAACCGGATTTCCGAGTTTTTGTTTCTTCGTCTGGGGGAGCTGGGCATTCCGACCCACTTCATCAAGCGGTTGAACATGCGCGAGCAGCTCATTCATCAGGTTGAGATTATCCCGTTGGAAGTTATCGTTCGCAATATCGCCGCCGGCTCCATTGCCAAGCGTCTCGGGCTGGACGAGGGCACTCCCCTGCCCCGCTCGATTGTCGAGTTCTGCTACAAGGCCGATGAACTTGATGACCCGCTGGTATCTGAAGATCATATCACCGCCTTTGGCTGGGCGACGCCGCCCGAGCTTGATGACATCATGACCATGGCAGTGCGAATCAATGATTACATGTCGGGCCTGTTCCGCGGCATCGGCATCAAGCTGGTGGATTTCAAGATCGAGTTTGGCCGCCAGTATGAAAACGACATGGTGCGCGTTATCCTGGCCGATGAGATCAGCCCGGATTCGTGCCGCTTGTGGGATGCTGAAACCGACAAGAAGCTCGACAAGGACCGCTTTCGCCGCGATATGGGCGGCATGATGGACGCCTACCGGGAGGTGGCGCGGCGGCTGGGCATTTATATTGAAAACGACCGCCCGGAAGGCTCCGGCCCGGTGCTGGTGAAATCTTGAAAGACAGGCAGGAAAAACCCATGAAAGCTATAGTCAGGGTCACGTTGAAGAGCGGCGTTCTTGATCCGCAGGGCAAGGCCATCCGCCATGCGCTGGGCGCCTTGGGATTTGGCGGGGTAGAGAAGGTCCGGCAGGGCAAGCTCATCGAGGTTGAGCTTGATGAAACCGACCCGCTGAAGGGGCGCGAAACGGTTGAAAAAATGTGCAAGGATTTGCTCGCCAATACGGTGATTGAAAACTATGAAGTGGAGATCGAGGGGGCATGATCCAGGCTATTTGCCTTATCAGCTTTATATTCGCCCCCCTTTAATGCCCCGCAATTGCGGGAGTGACAAATGAGTGTCTGCCATGAAAGCATCCGTTATCGTTTTTCCCGGCTCCAATTGTGACCGGGATGTTCAGGTGGCCCTGCGCCATTCCATGGAAAAAGACCCGCTCATGGTCTGGCACGGCGATGCACAGGTGCCCGAATGTGACCTGATCGTTCTGCCCGGCGGGTTTTCCTATGGCGATTACCTGCGCTGCGGCGCCATGGCAGCCCATTCGCCGATCATGCGCGACGTGGTGGCAAGGGCAAAGGCGGGAACACCGGTTCTGGGGATTTGCAACGGCTTCCAGATCCTGATCGAATCGGGGCTGCTGCCCGGCGCATTGCTCAGAAATGCCGGGATTCATTTCCTGTGCAAGGATGTTCATTTGCGGGTCGAGCGGACCGACACCCGCTTTACTTCCCATTACAAGGATGGCCAGATCGTGACCATTCCCATCGCCCATCATGACGGCAATTATTTTGCCGATGATGAAACCCTCAAATCCCTTGAAGGCGAAGGCCGGATTGTATTCCGCTACAGTGACGCCAGCGGCAAGACCGATGAAAGCGCCAATCCCAATGGATCGGTGAACAACATTGCCGGAATCACCAATGAAACCGGCTCGGTGTTAGGGCTCATGCCGCATCCTGAACGCCTTGCCGACCCGTTTTTGGGCGGAATGGACGGCAAGCCGATGTTTGACTCTCTGGTGGAGGCGCTCTCATGACCACGATGACACCGGAACTGATTGCCCAGCACGGCCTGACCGAAGATGAATACAAGCGCATTGTCGAGGCCATGGGGCGAGAGCCCAATTATACCGAACTTGGCGTGTTTTCCGTGATGTGGTCGGAGCATTGCTCCTATAAATCCTCCCGCGTCTGGCTTAAAGAACTGCACACCACGGGCAAACAGGTGATTCAGGGACCGGGCGAGAATGCCGGGGTGGTGGATTTTGGCGACAATCACGCGGTGATCTTCAAGATGGAGAGCCACAATCACCCCTCGTTTATAGAACCCTATCAGGGGGCAGCCACAGGTGTTGGCGGCATCATGCGCGATGTCTTCACCATGGGCGCACGGCCCGTGGCAAATCTCAATGCCCTGCGCTTTGGCGAGGCGGGGCATGAAAAAACCCGGCACCTGGTTTCCGGCGTCGTGGCGGGGATTGGCGGTTATGGCAACTGCATGGGCGTGCCCACGGTTGGCGGCGAGGTGAATTTTGATGCCTCTTATAACGGCAATATCCTGGTCAACGCCATGTGTGTCGGGCTGGCGGATGCGGATAATATTTTCTATGCCGCGGCCAGCGGGCTGGGCAATCCGGTGATCTATGTCGGCTCCAAAACCGGGCGTGACGGTATTCACGGCGCCACCATGGCCTCGGCTGAATTTGACGATGATTCTGAAGAAAAACGTCCCACGGTGCAGGTGGGCGACCCGTTTGCCGAAAAACTGCTGCTGGAGGCCTGCCTTGAACTGATGGCGTCAGACGCCATTATCGCCATTCAGGACATGGGCGCGGCGGGTCTGACCTCGTCATCTGTCGAGATGGCGGACAAGGGCCATGTCGGCTTTGAACTGAACCTTGATAAAGTCCCCCAGCGCGAAGAGAACATGACGCCTTACGAGATGCTGCTTTCCGAAAGCCAGGAACGCATGTTGATGGTTCTGAAGCCGGGCCGGGAAGATGAAGCGCGCAAGATTTTTGAAAAATGGGAGCTTGATTTTGCCGTTGTGGGCAAGACCACCGACACCAACCGGCTTGTTGTAACGCACAAGGGCGAAGTGGTGGCGGATATGCCGCTGCATGCGCTGGCCCATGATGCGCCCATTTACGAGCGCCCCTGGGTTCCCACCACGCCGCCGCCGGTGCTTGCGCCGCGTGAAGTGCCCGAGCCTGTTGATGTGAGCGAGGCCTTGCTGCAAATCATCGGCTCACCGAATATGGCCTCAAAGCGCTGGGTCTGGGAGCAATATGACCACATGGTCATGGGTGACACCGTGCAGCGCCCCGGCGGCGATGCTGCTGTTGTGCGGGTGCACGGCACCCCCAAGGGCATTGCCATGTCGGTGGATGTGACCCCGCGCTATTGCAAGGCCGACCCGGTTACGGGCGGCAAACAGGCAGTGGCGGAAGGCTACCGCAACCTGACCGCAACCGGAGCGCAGCCCCTGGCGACAACCGATTGCATGAATTTTGGATCACCTGAAAACCCCGCCATCATGGGACAGTTTGCCGGGGCGGTTCAGGGCATTGCCGAAGCCTGCAAAACCCTAGATTTTCCAATCGTTTCGGGCAATGTCTCGTTTTACAACGAAACCAGGGGCGAGGCCATCTTGCCAACCCCGGCCATTGGTTCAGTGGGTCTTGTCCCGGATATCCGCCACATGATGACGCTGGCGCTCAAGAACGAGGGCGATGTGCTGATCCTGATCGGCGCGGAAAAAGGCCACCTGGGTCAGTCCATCTACATGCGCGAAATGCTCGGGCAGAGCGAAGGCGCACCGCCGCCGGTTGACCTGGAGGCTGAAAAACTCAATGGCGGCTTTGTTCGCGCCCTGATCTGGGAAGGCAAGATCAATGCTGCCCACGACATTTCCGATGGCGGGCTTTATGTAGCCGCGGCGGAAATGGCCATGGCGGGAAATATCGGTGTTGATATCAAGCTTGATGGCGATGCCCTGCCCGCCCATGCAGCCCTGTTTGGCGAAGATCAGGGGCGCTACCTGATTACCGTTCCTCCGGGCGGGGCTTCGCAAATCCTGATTTCGGCCCGCAAGGCCGGTGTTCCGGCGCGCCTTGCCGGCACGGTTGGCGGAAAAAGTTTGACAGTTGAAGAGCGCCTTCCCATATCCATCAGGAAGTTGAAGAGCGCCCATGAAGACTGGATGCCCGGGTTCATGGCGGGCGAGCTTTAGGAGAGCAACCTGAAATGGCTATGGATGCAGGTGAAATTGAGCGGATGATTAAGGCGGCCCTGCCCGATGCGGTCATCGAGATTACCGATTTGCGTGGCGATGGTGACCATTATGCGGCCAATATCGTCTCAAAAGCCTTTGCCGGCAAATCCAGGGTGCAACAGCACCAGATGGTTTACGCGGCCTTGCAGGGGAAGATGGGTGGCGCCCTGCACGCCCTTGCCCTGCAAACCAGCGCCCCGGCACAATAACCGGCTTTCAACCGGCCCGGCAAATACAGATTTACCAACAGGAGTATTACGAATGAGCGACGATGTCATGCACGAGTTAATCAAGAACCAGGTCGAAACCAATGACGTGATCCTTTTCATGAAAGGCACACCGCAATTTCCGCAATGCGGATTTTCCGGCCGGGTCGTGCAGATTCTCGATCATCTCGGGGTTGATTTTGTCGGCGTGAATGTGCTGGAAAATAACGAGTTGCGCGAAGGCATCAAGAGTTTTTCCAACTGGCCAACCATTCCGCAACTCTACATCAAGGGTGAATTTATCGGTGGCTGCGACATTGTCACGGAAATGTTCCAGCAAGGCGAGCTAAAGCAGCAACTGGAAAGCAAAGGTATCAAGGCCAGCTAACCGGCCAATCTACGGTCTGGCTGCCTTGACATGTGAAGGAATGCACCATGCGTATTGCTGTTACCAGCCAGAATTTCAAAACCGTGACCGGTCATGCCGGGAAAACCCGCCGCTTCTTGATATTTGAAGCGGTCAAGGGAGCTGACCCGGTCGAGGTTGAACGCCTCGACCTGCCAAGAAACATGTCCATGCATGAAACCCCGGAGGATGCAGCGCATCCTCTCGATCACGTGGATATGGTTCTCACCCAGAGCTGCGGCGAGGGATTCCCGCGCAAGCTGGCCCGCCGCGGAATCCGGGTGGCGGTGAGTGAAATCGATGATCCCATCCAGGCCGTAAAGGCCGTTATATCCACCTTGCAACAATGATGACACTGGCATGAAATCGGCGCGGCTGGCCCTGCCCGCCTTGCTTCTGGGCGCTGTCGGGATCGGATTTTCACCGATATTCATGCGGATCAGCGAATTGGGCCCCCAGGGCAGCGCCTTTCACCGGGTATTCCTGGCCTTGCCATTGATCTGGGGTATCCGTTTCATCGAGACCCGCAGGCCCACCCCCTCCCCGGGGCCAAAAACCCGGCGTGATTACGCGCTGTTTGTCCTGTCCGGGTTCTTCTTTGCCGGAGACCTGGCGTTCTGGCACTGGTCGGTGGCCTATACATCCGTGGCCAATGCGACCCTGCTGGCCAATTTTGCCCCGATTTTCGTGACCCTGGCCGCCTACGTCCTGTTTGGCGCACGGTTTTCGGGGATGTTTTACGCCGCCTTGGTAATCTCGACCTCGGGCGCCATCATCCTGCTGGGCGATAGCGCTTCACTTGGCGGAGATCATCTTTTCGGTGATTCACTGGGGATGATTACGGCGCTGTTTTATGCTGCTTACATTCTGACCGTCAGCCATGTGCGCAGCCGGTTTTCCGTCTCCGCCTTCATGGCCTGGGGCACGCTTTCAACGGTAATCTTCCTGCTTCCCGTGGCGCTGCTGTCAGGGGAAAATCTCATTCCCGCCACGCTTTACGGCTGGCTGGTCCTGCTGGGCCTGGCGTGGTTTTCCCACACCGGAGGTCAGGGGCTGATCGCCTATGCGCTGGCGCATTTGCCGGCAGCATTTTCATCGCTTGCCCTTTTGTTCCAGCCCGCCATTGCAGCATTTGCCGCCTGGGTTATTCTGGGCGAGGCCATGAGCGCCCTGCAATTGTTTGGGGCGGGCGTCATCCTCTCCGGGATTTATATCGCCCGCCGTGCCTCCCAATAGGTAAAAAAACCTGCAATCAGTGAGCCTGAAGCCATTCGCGGGCCTGCCGCTGGGCCTCATGAACATCTTCAGACGACGTTTCGCGGGCCAGTTCCGAGCGGTATTCCAGAGCGCTCCGGTTGCCCTTGAGAGCGGCCAGATTGAACCATTTATGTGCGCTGACCAGATCGGTCTCAACGCCTTTTCCGGCTGAATATTTCAAACCCATCTCATAAAACGTATCAGCCGAAGCTGCTGGCGCCGCCATTTCAAGATTTTCCAGTTCCGCCATATGCATTCTGGACATTTCACTATTCCCCGTTCGGTTGTCTCTTTCCATTCCGGCCATTTGCAAACCGTTATTTTGCCTGTGCCGGATAAGCAATATTTATAGGTGTATAGTGAATGTATTCGCT
>CAZHLV010000103.1:0-5195 GCA_964533415.1 uncultured Hyphomicrobiales bacterium | reverse complement strand
CGCCCATGCGCCGATGCGGCTGTCGCGCGCCCGCGAGGCAAAATATTCATCGGCCTGTTCCGGCGAAACCGCGCTCACCTTGCCGCGCACCCTGATTTGCCGCCTCAGGGATTTCCAGTGAAACAGCATGGCGGCCTGCGGGTTGGATTTGAGTTCCAGGCCCTTGGCGCTGTCCAGGTTGGTATAGAACACAAAGCCGCGCGCATCATGGCTCTTGAGCAGCACCATGCGCAGATTCGGCAGGCCCGCGCCGTCGCAACTGGCCAGCGCAAATGCGTTGGGGTCATTGGGTTCACTGGTCTCGGCATCTTTCAGCCACATATCGAAAATATCAAGGGGATCAACATCCTTGTCCTTGCCGGAAAACAGTCCAATATTGGTCATATTCGCGCACCTGCAATGCAACCCCTTGGGTTTTTGCCCGGGGACACCTATCTTGTTAATCACTCACCGGCGAGATTTGTATTGTCTGGGCTGAAAAGCAAGCCATATATTCAAGATTAACTCTTTATCTTCACGGGGCCAAACACATGCGGGATCCTTATTCAGTTCTGGGGCTTTCCAAAAACGCCAGCGCGGCGGATATAAAGAAATCCTACCGGCGGCTGGCCAAGAAGTATCATCCTGACGCCAATTCCGATGACAAGAAGGCTTCCGAGAAATTCGCCGAAGCCTCCGCTGCCTATGAACTTCTGAGCGATACGGAAAAGCGCGCCCGGTTTGATCGCGGAGAAATTGACGCGGAAGGCAACCCGGTATTTCACCCCGGCGCGGGCGGACCCTTCGGCGCCGGCGCGCAAGGCAGTCCCTTCGGTGCCGGCGCGCAAGGCAACCCCTTTGGCGGTAATGGCCAGCAAGGCTTTTCCGCCGAGGATATTTTCTCCAGCATTTTCGGCAACCAGCGCCCCGGCGGGGCACGGGCGCGCACCATGCGCATGAAAGGCGAAGACCGGCATTATTCGCTCAAAGTCGATTTTCTTGATGCGGTGAACGGGGCCACGCGGCGCATAACCTTGCCCAATGGCAAGACTCTCAATGTCAAGATCCCCGCCGGGGTCAATGATGGCCAGGTGATCCGCCTGAAGGGGCAGGGCGAGCCGGGCATTGGCGGCGGTCCGGCCGGTGACGCCATGGTGACCATCGAGGTGGGAAGCCACCCCCTGTTCGAGCGCGACGGCAAGACCCTGAAACTGGAATTGCCCATCACCCTTTATGAAGCGGTTCTGGGCGGCAAGGTCGCGGTGCCGGTTCCCGGCGGCTCGGTGCAACTGCGCATCCCCGCCGGCTCATCCGGTGGCCGTGTGCTGCGCCTCAAGGGCAAGGGCGTGCATCCCGAGGGCGCCGCGGCAGGTGATCTGATGGTCAAGCTGCGCATCGCCATGCCGCCGAAAATCACCCCCGAGCTTGAAGACCTGATGAAAAAACAGGCAAAAGACAACCCCTATAATCCGCGTGGAGTTCATTATGAAACCTGATCTTGTCAAGCTGGCCCTTGTCAGCGCCCTTGCCTTCCTTCTTCAGGGGTGCTTTGTATCCACCGCCCCGGTGCTCAAGCCGGCTGATGCGGTGTATCCGTTCAAGTCCATCTCCTTCAAGGCGGAAAACACCATCGTCACCCTGACGCGCAAGGGCGATGATTACCGCAATCTGAACGATGATGATTCGCCCAATTATCTCTTCTACAAGATCGAAGACGGCGTTTACGTGGGGCAAGCGGCCGGGAAAGACAAGAAGGGTCGCCTGGAAACCCTCTACGGCCTTGTCCTTTTCAAGGATAAAAAGGCCGAAATCCTGCTTCCCACCTGCTCCGATGCCGATGAGGCTGATCTGAAAGCGGCTGGAATCGAGAAAAAGGACAAGTGGTTCATCGACCAGTGCCAGATCAAGAGCCTGGACCAAATGAAAGCCTTGTGGAAGCAGATCAGGAACAAGGATGTCGAAAGCCAGGTGCTGGAAATCAAGAGCATCACGAAATAATACTGATTATTACTTCGTGGACCTCTGGACCTTGGCGCGTCAATATGTAGGATGCGCGTTGGATTTATTCACATTGCAGGAAGATTATTATGAGCGCAACACAACTCATGGAAGGAAAGCGCGGTCTCATCATGGGGGTCGCCAATAACCGCTCCATTGCCTGGGGCATTGCCAGGGCCTGCGCCGATCAGGGGGCTGAACTGGCCTTTACCTTTCAGGGCGATGCACTCAGGAAACGGGTCATTCCGCTGGCGGGCAGCGTCGGTTCTGATCTGGTGCTGCCCTGCGATGTGGCCGACATGGACAGCATTGATGCGGTCTTTGCCGAGATCGGGAAAAAATGGGGCAAGCTGGATTTTCTCGTTCACGCCATCGCCTATGCCGACAAGGCCGAGCTGACCGGGCGCTACGTGGATACCAGCCGCGAGAATTTCGCCAGGAGCCTCGATATCTCCTGCTATTCCTTCACCGCCATCGCCCAGCGCGCCGAAAAGCTGATGCCCGACGGCGGCTCGCTGGTAACCCTGACCTATTACGGCGCGGAAAAAGTGATGCCGCATTACAATGTCATGGGCGTCGCCAAGGCAGCGCTGGAGGCTTCCGTGCGCTACATGGCCATGGATCTGGGGCCAAAGAACATTCGCGTCAACGCCATTTCCGCCGGGCCCATCAAGACCCTAGCCGCATCGGGCATCGGTGATTTCCGCTATATCCTGAAATGGAACGAGTACAACTCGCCCATGCGCCGCACCGTGACCACCGACCAGGTGGGCAATGCCGGGCTTTATCTGCTCTCCGACATGGGCAGCGGCGTGACCGGCGAGGTGCATCACGTGGATTCGGGCTATCACGTGGTGGGCATGAAGGCGGAAGATGCGCCGGATATCTCCGTCGTCTGATTTCCCGTGCCCGAAATCTACGTCATTCGCCATGGCCGGACGGCGTGGAACGCCGAAAAGCGCATGCAGGGCCAGCGCAATATTCCGCTTGATGATACTGGCCGCGCCCAGGCCCGCAACTATGCCCGCATATTGTCCGCGGCGCTGAAGGATGCGGACAGATTCGACCATGTCGCCAGCCCGCTGGGCCGTGCCCGCGAAACCATGGCCCTGATTCGCTCCGAGCTGGGCCTGAGAGGCGAGGGCTACCGTCTTGATCCGCGCCTCAAGGAGGTGAAATTCGGGGACTGGGAAGGCCACAGCCGCGAGAATCTCCGCCGGCAATCCCCCGAATTGCTTGCCGCGCGCGATGCTGATGGCTGGAACTTCTGCCCGCCAAACGGCGAATCCTACGCGCAAATGAGCAAGAGGGTGGCAAGCTGGCTGCGCTCCGTCCGCGAGAATACCATCACGGTCACCCATGGCGGCGTGATCCGCATCCTGCAAGTGCTCATCTTGGACGCCCCGCGCCAGCACGCCCCGAACCTTCCCGCGCCGCAAGACAAGGTCATGCGGATAAAAGACAATCGCCTTGACTGGATTTAACCTGTAGTATTGTTCATCATGATAACCCGGCACCGGGGCACGAGAGAGGTTTATCCATGTCGCATAACACCTATGGCAAGCTGCTGCGCCTGACCACGTGGGGCGAGAGCCACGGCCCCATGATCGGCGCGGTGCTTGATGGCTGCCCGCCGCTGATTCCGGTTTCGGAGGACGAAATCCAGGTTTTCCTCGACAAGCGCCGTCCCGGCCAGTCACGCTTTACCACCCAGCGCCGCGAGCCCGATAAAGTGCGCATCGTCTCCGGCGTTTTCCCCGGTGAAGATACCGGAGATCTGCTCACCACCGGAACCCCCATATCGCTGGTTATTGAAAACACCGACCAGCGTTCAAAAGACTACGGTGATATCAAGGACAAGTTCCGCCCCGGCCATGCCGATTTCACCTACCAGCAAAAATACGGCATTCGCGACTATCGCGGGGGAGGGCGCTCCAGCGCCCGCGAAACCGCCATGCGGGTGGCCGCTGGCGCCATTGCCCGCAAGATTGTGCCGGGCATGGATATAAGAGGCGCACTGGTGCAGATCGGCCCGCACAAGATTGATTATGATCGCTGGGACTGGAATGAAGTGAACCGGAATCCATTCTTTTGCCCCGACGCCGAAACGGCGAAGCTCTGGGAGGAATATCTTGATGAAATCCGCCTCTCCGGCTCCTCCATCGGGGCGGTTGTCGAGGTCATGGCCAGCAGCGTTCCGGCCGGGCTTGGCGAGCCGCTGTTCTCGCGTCTCGACCAGGACATTGCCTCGGGGCTGATGAGCATCCCGGCGGTCAAGGGGGTCGAGATCGGCGCAGGGTTCGCCGCCGCCAGCCTGACAGGTGAGGAAAACGCCGATGAAATCCGCATTCATGATGGCGCGCCCGATTTCACCTCGAACAATGCCGGCGGCATTCTGGGCGGCATTTCCACCGGCCAGCCGATCATCGCCCGCTTTGCCGTCAAGCCCACATCCTCGATTCTCAAGCCCCGCAAGACCATCGACAAATCCGGCGCGGAAACCGAGATCATCACCAAGGGCCGCCATGACCCCTGCGTTGGCATAAGGGCGGTTCCCGTGGGCGAGGCCATGATGGCGCTCACCCTGGCGGATCACTATTTGCGCCACCGCGCCCAGACCGGAAAAGGGGCATGAATATGCCAACACGAACCGCATTTTACCTGCTTGCCTGTCTGGCTTTTCCCTTGTCCGCACAGGCGCAGACCCCGCCCGCAGACCCGGTCGCGGGCCGGGATATCGCCGTCAAGTGGTGCGCCTCGTGCCATGATGTAACCCCGGAGCAAAAAACCGCCCAGGCCGGTATCCCGTCATTCATGAAAATCGCCAATCTGAAAGGTGTAACCCTGGATTCTCTCATCGCCATCCAGACCATGCCCCACCGCCCCATGCTTGATCTCGACCTCTCCCGGAAAGTCAAACGCGACATCGCGGCCTATATCCTGTCGCTGAGGGAAAAATAGGGGGGAAAAGGACGCCGCCCCCGCCAGGGCAATCGGGTGAACCTCAAGAAAGATACAAATTACATTAGAGCAACGCGCGTTCAAGTGGAATCACTTGAACGCGCGTTGCTCTAACAGGCCAAACAAAACCGTCATTCCTGCGGAGGCAGGAATCCAAAAAGGGATATCTATAAGCTCTGGACACCCGGCTTGGATCCCTGCCTCCGCAGGAATGACGTCCGAAACCACTGGAAAACGGGTGTTTTTTCACCCGATTG
>CAZHLV010000102.1:0-4790 GCA_964533415.1 uncultured Hyphomicrobiales bacterium | reverse complement strand
GCCGCCGATCTCGCACAGCACGAAGTCGTAATCCTCATTGCCGTCAAGCACGAAGTCTTTCAGCGCATTGGTGACATGCGGGATCACCTGAACCGTTGCGCCCAGATATTCGCCGCGCCGCTCCTTGGCGATAATATCCTGGTAAAGTCGGCCCGTCGTGATGTTATCCGCCTGCGAGCAGGGCCGCCCGGTGAAGCGTTCATAATGACCCAGGTCAAGGTCGGTCTCGGCCCCGTCATCGGTGACGAACACCTCGCCATGCTGGTAGGGGCTCATGGTGCCCGGATCGACATTGAGATAGGGGTCGAGCTTGCGAAGGCGGACGGAAAACCCGCGGGCCTGCAAGAGCGCGCCGAGAGCTGCCGAACCAAGGCCCTTGCCCAGTGAGGAAACCACGCCGCCAGTGATGAATATATATCGCGCCATGGGCGTGTAGACTACACTCATTGAAATCCGATTCGAAGCTGTTATTTCACCATGTCACAGTTTTTTTAATCCCCGGAATCTGAAGGCTCCCTTGCCGCGGGCAAGGGGAATTAAATCTTATTTCACACCAACGCGCTAAGGGAATAAGGGAAAGAGCAAGGGTTTCTTTCAACGAAAAGACACTGTGAGGCCGGCAACCGGTCAATATGGATCCATGGCAAAACAATATTATAAAATCGAAGTTTACGCCGTCCTTGAAGATATCGCGCAAAGATGGATTGACCTGGAAAACCGCGGCCATGCCAGCCCGTTCCAGAGTTTTGCCTGGTGCCATGCGCATTTCACCCATCTGGGCCAGCCCCGCGGGGCCAGCCCCTGCATTGTCATGGTGACAGATGAAGCTGCCCGTGAAGATGTCCTGTTGTTGCCGCTCCTGATTGGTCCTGATGCAGGCGCACGGCAAATGATCTCGTTTTTTGACCTGGAGGTTGGGGATTACAGCGCCCCGGTCATGGCGGCGGGGTTCAACCCCGGTGCTGAAGATATGCGCAATCTATGGGGGCGCATTCAAAGCAAGCTCCCCAAGGCGGATTATCTGAAGTTTGAAAAAATTCCCGAATATATCGGTGGGCGCCCAAATCCGTTGCTGGAGGCCTTTCCCGCCGATATTTCATCCATGAAATCCTATGACCTGTATTTTTCCGAACATTGGGAAGACTATCACAAGGAAAAACTTTCACATCGCACCCGCAAGAATTTGCGCCAGAGATGGCGCAAGCTCAAGAACCGGGGCGAGACCGGCTTCATGCATGGCGATACGCCGCAAAAAGCGCAGGAGTTGTTTGATATCCTGCTCAGGCAGCGCCGGGACCGTTTTGCTGAACTTGGACGGGCAGAAATCCTGACCAAACCTGAATATGTTGATTTTTACCGCGCCTTGCTTTGCTCCGGGGAGACCGGGAGAAAAGAAGCCTTGGGCATCATCACCGCGCTCACCGTGGACGGGCAGGCCATCGCCTTGCTCTACGGCTTGCTCTACAAGGGGCGCTATTCCATGTTGCTTTCCTCTTTTGAGGGTGGGGAATGGGGGGCTTTTTCTCCCGGCTTGCTGATCGTTGAGAACATGATGGAATGGCTGCACCAGCGCGGCATCAGGGAATATGATTTCACCATCGGTTCTGAACCCTACAAGCTCAAGCTGGGCGGACAGGAGCACAGCCTTTATGAGTATATGCAGGCCTTTTCGTTACAGGGGCGCTGCATGAGCGGGGCCTCAAGCGCCAAGAAAGCCATCAAATCCCTGCTCGGCAAAAACTGATATTGAAAAACACTGCGGGCGTTCTGATGCACTGCCCCGGAGACAACTGGCATGTGATTTGCTTCTTTTGCCTTCTAATATGCTGTGCAAACCACTTTCTTGCCATTCTGGTACGCTTGCCATTCTGGCACGAAAACGCGCCTTTGCCAGCTCCAGGAAGAACAAAGAGGTTCAAAATGATATCGCTGGTCAAGGAAATGATTACCTATATGGGGGCACGCAAGAAATGGTGGCTCTCGCCCATCATCCTTATGCTTCTGCTGGTTGGTGGCCTGATCGTCCTCGCACAAGGCTCAGCCGTTGCACCGTTCATCTACACGATCTTTTAAACCCGGCGATGAAAAACTCAGCCGGCTGCCGCGAGCTTTTGCGGTGGCCGCCGGACGGATCAGGCGTGGTTTGCCATACAAATATCCCTGTCCCAGGCGAAGGCCATATGTATGCAGCGTATCGGCCATCTCCTGAATTTCAAGCCTGTGGGCGATCAGCTTCAGGCCGCTTTCACGGATTTGCTGGGCCAGAAGGACCGTGACAAAGTTCATCCCCTCGCGGTCCTGCCCCTTGAGCAGGATATCGCCATCCACTTTAAGATAGCGAAACCCGAGCTTGTGCAGCCGGATGAAATCAATATTCAAATCATGGATATTATCAAGCGAGAATCGGAACCCCAGATTCGCCAGGGATATCAGGTTCTTTAACTCGCCCGTTCCCAGCGCGTTGAGCGTTTCTTGTGAAAACTCGAAGATCAGTGAAGGCGCCAGATCCCGGCGCTTTTCCATCAGCGTGCGGAAGGGGGTGAAAAACGCCATGTTACCCAAGGCGTGTTGCGAGAAATTGCAAAACACCCCGAGATCATAATGGCGCGCCCTGAGGCTCTCCAGCACCTTGATGCAGCGCATTGCCAGCAAGTTGTCAATTTCCGAGGCCAGCCCGGCCTTGGTGGCCAGCGGCAAATAAACGGCCGGCATGATGATCTGGCCTCGTGCATCGCGCAGCCGGGTAAGGCCCTCGTAAAACTTCACCTTGCGGTCTTCAAGGCTGGCTACCGGTTGCAGGTAAAACTCCGTCCGGTTGGCTTCAAGCACTTCGCGGATCTGCTCCGTAGCGGTCTCCTCGGACGAATTTTCAACAGTATTGCGCCGCGGGGCAACCGGGGCGGTGAGAACCTCCCAGGGGGCTAGGCGTCTTTGCGCCCGCTCCGGCTCCGGGGGATGCACTGTTTTATCCGGACCTTGTGCTGAGAGCCGCGCCTCGGTATGAAACTCGCTCAGCCAGGCTTTGGCTTCGGCGGTAATCAGCGTATCTTGATGCTGGTAGCGCTCGGTATCGGGCAGGGAGCGAGAGGAAGAAGCAGATGTCATGGCTATCATCCGGTTGCAAAACGGGTCAGGTTATTAATGACAATTAATGATTAACGCGCCCTTAAGAAAGTGCGCCGGACGGCCTCAGACCACTGCGACGCCAAATAAAAACGGGTGAGCGTACATAATGACAAGATAGATGGCCGCCCCCACAAGACTTTGCACGATGGTGCTGCGCCAGCTATATGCCACGCGGCTTCCAGCCCTGTCGCGCAGGAGCAAAAGAAAAATCATCAATACACCAAACCCGGCCATTGTGCCAAACAGCACGATGCTGGCCAGATCGCCATTGGCCAGAAGATGCCCGCCACCCCACACGGCTACTGCCAGCAGCATCGGATGTTTCAGGTAATGCCGCAGGGCAGAGGGCCCCTGAGTGGAGGCCAGCAGTACAAAGGCAACCAGCATCATCAGCCACGCCCCGTGCCGCCCCCAGCCTGGCGGTTCATAAAGCGGGACAAATTCCGCCACCGACTTGCCATAGATTATCAGTCCGACGGCAAGCGCGGAAAATAGCGCAAACGCCATCTTGTAACGGGCCTCGCCAAAGGCTCCAGCAAGGCGGTTGCGCAAGGGAACGGCAACCGGAATGAGATGGATCAGGATAAACAGCGCCAAACCGGCGAATAACAGGGGCATATTGGCCATTCCTCTTGAGATTTTTCCATAATTCTGTATAATGTCAGCATCGTCAACACGCGGATTCCTTGGTTGCAGTCTAGCTTGATTCTAAAATGAAGTCTCGCCCGTCATGTCGCTGACTGATAACATTTTTGCTATCCGGCCAATGGGCGTGGCCATGCGGGCAAGCTTGATCTGCCGCCCCGGATTTTCAGGCAGGAGAGCGGATTATGAGCAAAAAACCTTATCATCACGGTGCATTGCGGCAAGCCCTTCTTGAGGGGGCCATGAAGTTACTGGAAGAGAACGGCGCGCCCCAGTTGTCCTTGCGTGAAGCGGCGCGCAAGGCCGGGGTTTCGCAAACCGCGCCTTATCGTCATTTTACCAGTAAGGAGGCCCTGCTCGCGGCATTGGCGGCGCAAGGTTTCCAGGATCTTTGCACGGCCATGGACAAGGCAAAGGCTGCTACGGACAATGCCGCGGAAAACCTGCACGCCATGGGCCGCGCCTATGTCGGCTTTGCCCTGGCCCGCCCACAGCTTTTCCGCCTGATGTTCGGCCCCGAGATTTCCGACAAGTCAGCTTTTCCTGAAACAGACGCTGCCGCCAGGGGCGCCTACAGCCGCCTGGCCCGGGCGGTCGAGGCCTATCTTGCCGCCCGTCGCATCCACCTTAAAACCCCGCAGGTTCCCGCTGTCACCGCCTGGTCACTTGTCCACGGCCTTGCCGCCCTGCTCATTGATAACCAGATCGTGGACATGGACAAGGAAGGCCAAGACCAGCTCATAACCGCCGTCACCGGCTTTTTCGTCACCGGCGGCTAACTCTCAATTTCTCCCCCGTCCGCCCCCCGCTCAAGGTCCGCTCCCCCTCTCCACCACCCTTTCACAAACTCCCTGAGGGTGGTGGGGAGGGGGAGCGGGCGGGTAGTGATAAATTTTTATCTCGCTCGCGGCTATTCCTCGCTGGCGCTCGGGCCTCCGCGGGGGCGGGCTGACCGCCCGTCGCGCCGTCGCGCTCTGCTGCCGATCGCGGGGCTGGTGGAATGTGGCATTCTTTCCCCC
>CAZHLV010000101.1:0-35061 GCA_964533415.1 uncultured Hyphomicrobiales bacterium | reverse complement strand
CAACCCGATTTACTCTGGCAGATCGGAATGCCCCATCAAGAACACGTCAATCGCACGCGCGGCATCGCGTCCCTCGCGAATCGCCCAGACCACGAGAGACTGCCCCCGGCGCATGTCCCCGGCGGCAAAGATCTTCTCCCGTGACGTCTGGTAATCGCCCATATCGGCCTTGACATTGCCCCGATCATCGCGCTCAACTCCAAGGTCATCCAGCATCCCTTCATGCACCGGATGCACAAAGCCCATGGCCAGAAGCACCAGATCGGCTTCAATCTCGGCCTCGGTGCCCTCAATTGGCTGGAAATTTTCATCCACCTTGACCACATGCACGCAGCTAACCTGCCCCGCCTCACCGGTGAACCTGGTGGTCATGACCGAATAATGGCTCTCCGCGCCTTCCTGCTGCGACGTGGAAACACGCTGCTTTATCGGCCAGTCCGGCCATGTCGCCAGCTTGTCTTCCTTTTCCGGCGGTTGCGGCATGATTTCAAGCTGGACCACCCGGAGCGCCCCGTGACGGATCGAAGTGCCGATGCAGTCCGATCCGGTATCGCCGCCGCCAATCACCACGACATTCTTGAAATTGGCGTGAATAAGCCGTTCATCCATGAGCCGGTCGCCATCAAGCCGCCGGTTCTGCTGCGAAAGGAAATCCATGGCAAAATGAATCCCGCCAAGATCTCGCCCCTCGACAGGCAAGTCGCGTGGCTGCTCCGAACCACCGGCCAGAAGCACAGCATCATGCGCCGCTTCCAGTTCGCTGACCGGCATGTCCTTGCCCACATGAACCCCGCAATGGAAGATCACGCCCTCGGCCTCCATCTGCTTCACGCGCCGGTCGATGAGCTTCTTCTCCAGCTTGAAATTGGGAATCCCGTAGCGCAGCAGACCGCCCGGACGCACCGCCTTTTCATAGACATGCACCTCGTGGCCAACCCGCGCCAGTTGCTGCGCAGCCGCAAGCCCCGCCGGACCGGAACCAACAATCGCCACTTTCTTGCCGGTTTTCTGCGCCGCGACTTGCGGCACGATCAAGCCCTTTTTCCAGGCCCGGTCCACGATGGCGCATTCCACCGTGCGAATCGTTACCGGGATATCCTGCAAATTGAGCGTACACGACGCCTCGCAAGGCGCCGGACACACCCGCCCGGTAAATTCGGGAAAATTGTTGGTCGAATGCAAGTTCCGGCTCGCCTTGCTCCAGTTGCCGTGAAACACCAGGTCATTCCAGTCGGGTATCTGGTTATTCACCGGGCAACCCTGGTGGCAATAGGGAATGCCGCAATCCATGCAGCGCGCCGCCTGGCGTTCGACATCGCCCTTTTCCAGCGGAATGACAAATTCCGAAAAGCTCAAAACCCGGTCCGAAGCCGGTTTATAGGTCCGCTCCTGCCGGTCGATTTCAAGAAACCCCGTGACCTTGCCCATTACGCGCTCCTCTTCATCTTGGCCGCACTGCCCTGCATCTGTTCGATCTCCAGCAAGGCCCGCCGGTATTCTATCGGCATGACCTTCACGAATTTCGGCAGGAATGCATCCCAGTTCTCGAGAATTTCCGCTGCCCGCAAGGATCCGGTGCAGGCCTTGTGGTTTTCAATCAACTGGCGCAAACGCATGGCATCAAATTCAGACATGTGATGATGCACATCAATCAGCCCGTGGGCTTCCAGGTCACCCAGTTGATGACCATGGCTGGCCAGGGCTTCCTCTTCCGCCGGGATCGGCTCAAGGTCCACCATGGAAAGATTGCAGCGCTGCTTGAAATCACCAGCTTCATCGAGCACATAGGCAATACCGCCCGACATCCCCGCGGCAAAGTTGCGCCCTGTCTGGCCGATCACCACCACAACGCCGCCGGTCATGTATTCACAGCCATGATCGCCGGTGCCTTCAACAACCGCGACCGCGCCTGAATTGCGCACCGCGAAGCGCTCGCCCGCCACGCCGCGGAAATAGCACTCGCCCGTCACCGCCCCGTAAAGCACCGTATTGCCGACAATTATACTTTCTTCGGGAACAATCTTGGCCTCATCCGGTGGCCGGATAATGATCCGTCCACCAGAAAGCCCCTTGCCCACATAGTCATTGGCCTCGCCGATCAGCTCAAGGGTCAGGCCATTGGCGGCAAAAGCCCCGAAACTTTGCCCGGCCGTACCGGTCAGCGTGATGTGAATGCAATCCTGCGGCAATCCCTTATAGCCATAGCGCCGGGCGATCTCGCCCGAAAGCAGCGCCCCGGTGGTCCGGTCCGTATTGCCAATGGGCATCTGGATGCGCACAGGATCGCGGTCTTCAAGGGCCGGCCTTGCCTTTTCAATAAAGGCCCGGTCAAGAACATCGGCAATTTTATGTTCCTGTTTTTTCGTGTGATAAATGGCATCGCCCCTGGCCGGTTCCGGCTTGAAGAACAGGTCGGAAAAATCAAGCCCCCTGGTCTTCCAGTGATCGATCGCGGCATCCTTGTCCAACAGATCAGAGCGGCCGATCAGCTCGTTGATATGGGTAAAGCCCATCTGCGCCATCAAGGCGCGCACTTCCTCGGCGACGAAGAAGAAATAGTTAATCACATGCTCAGGAGTACCGACAAAACGCTTGCGCAAAACCGGGTCCTGGGTGGCAATTCCCACCGGGCAGGTGTTGAGATGGCATTTGCGCATCATCAAACAGCCCGCCGCGATCAGCGGCGCGGTGGCAAAGCCAAACTCATCCGCACCCAGAAGCGCCCCGACAATCACATCGCGCCCGGTGCGCAAGCCCCCGTCAACCTGCACCGCAATACGGTCCCGCAAACGGTTCATCACCAGGGTCTGATGCGTTTCGGCAAGGCCGATTTCCCACGGGCTGCCGGCATGCTTGATGGAAGTCAGCGGGCTGGCCCCGGTGCCGCCATCAAAGCCTGAAATCGTCACATGATCGGCCCGCGCCTTCGAGACACCGGCCGCCACTGTCCCCACGCCGATCTCGGAGACCAGCTTGACGGATATCTCGGCAAACTCATTGGCGTTTTTCAGATCGAAGATAAGCTGCGCCAGATCCTCGATGGAATAAATATCATGATGCGGCGGCGGCGAGATCAACCCGACACCGGGGGTCGAATGGCGCACCTTGGCAATCACCGGATTGACCTTGTGACCGGGAAGCTGCCCCCCCTCGCCCGGCTTTGCGCCCTGCGCCA
Source organism: uncultured Hyphomicrobiales bacterium (assembly GCA_964533415.1). Taxonomy (GTDB): domain Bacteria; phylum Pseudomonadota; class Alphaproteobacteria; order Rhizobiales; family BM303; genus BM303. The sequence goes on along the minus strand of CAZHLV010000101.1, from coordinate 31,886 downwards.
TCTTGATCTGGATCATGTCGGAATTGACCAGGTATTCGGTTGTCACCCCAAAGCGCCCCGAGGCCACCTGCTTGATGGCCGAGCGCATCAGATCACCGTTCTTTTTCACCTTGAAACGGTCCGGCTCCTCGCCCCCCTCGCCGGTATTGGACTTTGCCCCCATCCGGTTCATGGCAATGGCAAGGGTGGTGTGCGCTTCACGTGAAATCGAGCCGAACGACATCGCCCCGGTGGCAAAACGCTTGACGATCTCGGCCGCCGGCATCACTTCTTCAATCGGCACAGGCTTGCGCCCGCAATCTTCCGCCGTCTTGATGCGGAACAGCCCGCGCAAATTCATTAATTGCCGGTTTTGCTCGTTCACTGCACGGGCAAACTCGTCATATTTGTCCTGGGAATTCCCGCGCACAGCATGTTGCAGATCCGCCACGCTCCTGGGCGACCAGACATGCGCCTCGCCGCGGAAGCGAAACGCGTATTCACCGCCCACATCGAGCATCTTGCGATGCACGAAGGAACCACCAAAGGCGAGCCGGTGCCGCTCGGTTGCCTCTTCGGCAATCTCCTCCAGCCCGACGCCGCCCACCTTGGAGCCGGTGCCGGTGAAATAGGCATCGACGAAATCGCTGTTCAGCCCCACCGCATCAAAAATCTGCGCCCCGCAATAGGACTGGTAGGTGGAAATCCCCATCTTGGACATCACCTTGAGGATGCCCTTGTTGAGCGCCTTGATATAGCGCTTGTAGATCTTGCTCGGCGACATGTTCTCATCAATGCGCTTGGCCGCCTCTTTCAAGGTTTCAAACGCCAGATAGGGGTTGATCGCCTCGGCCCCGTAGCCGGCAAGGGTGCAGAACTGGTGCGTCTCACGCGCCTCGCCGGTTTCCACCACGATCCCCACCGATGTGCGCAGCCCCTTGCGGATCAAATGATGATGCACCGCAGACGTGGCCAGCAGCGAGGGAATGGGTATCCGCTCGGAGCCGGCCAGACGGTCAGAAAGAATGATGATGTTATATCCATCACGCACCCGTTTTTCGGCCCGCTCGCAAATGCGCGCAACCGCGCCTTCCATCCCGCCAGCCCCCTTGGAAGCTGAATAGGTAGCATCAATGGTGATGGTGTTGAACTCATTGTCCCCCATCTCGCCGATCACCCGGACTTTTTCCAGATCCTCATTGGTCAGGATCGGCTGGCGCACTTCCAGCCGCTTGATATTGGCGGTCCCCTCAAGATCCAGCAAGTTGGGCCGCGGGCCGATGAACGAGGTCAGCGACATGACCAGTTCCTCGCGGATCGGATCAATCGGCGGGTTGGTCACCTGCGCAAAGAGCTGCTTGAAATAGGTATGCAACAGCTTGGGCTTGGACGAGAGCGCCGAAAGCGGCGTATCGGTGCCCATGGAGCCAAGCGCTTCTTGCCCCGTACGGGCCATGGGGATCATGAGAAATTTCAAGTCTTCCTGCGTGTAGCCAAAAAGCTGCTGGCGCTCCAGCAGCGAGCCTTCCGGGTGCATCACCGCCGAGCGCACCTGCCGGACATCCTCCAGCTTGATCTGGGTACGGTCCAGCCACGCCTGGTAATCATGGGAACTGGCCAGATCCGCCTTGATCTCGTTATCCGAAACGATACGCCCCTGCTCAAGGTCAATCAGCAGCATCTTGCCCGGTTGAAGTCGCCACTTGGTAACAATGCGCTCTTCATCCACCGGCAAAACGCCCATTTCAGAGGCCAGGATCACATGCCCGTCATCGGTTTCCAGATAGCGCGCCGGGCGCAGGCCATTGCGGTCCAGCGTTGCGCCGATCTGGCGGCCATCGGTAAAGGCCACCGCCGCCGGGCCGTCCCACGGCTCCATCAAGGCAGCATGGTGCTCGTAAAAGGCGCGGCGTTTTTCATCCATCAGCGGATTGCCATCCCAGGCTTCGGGGATCAGCATCATCATGGCATGGGCCAGCGAGTAGCCCCCCTGCACCAGGAGTTCGAGCGCATTGTCAAAACACGCTGAATCCGAGCGCCCTTCCGGGATAATCGGCCAGAGCTTTTCCAGATCCTCGCCCAGCACATCCGATTTCATCGTGGCATAACGCGCCGCCATCCAGTTGATATTGCCGCGCACCGTGTTGATCTCGCCATTATGGCAGATCATGCGGAACGGATGCGCCAGCGACCACGTGGGGAAGGTGTTGGTGGAAAACCGCTGATGCACCAGCGCCATGGCCGAGGCCATGTCCTCATCCATCAGGTCAAGATAATAGGCCCCCACCTGATCCGCCAGCAACATGCCCTTGTAGAGTAAGGTGCGCGACGACATGGAACTGATGTAATAATCCTCAATTCCCGGCATACGCAGCGCCTGAACCCGGGCAAAAGCTGATTTGCGGATCACGAACAGCTTGCGCTCGAAACAATCCTGATCGGGGCAGTTCTTGCCGCGCCCGATCACCAACTGGCGATGCACAGGTTCCGTCGGGCGCACCGATTCGCCCAGATCCGAATTGTCCACCGGCACATCACGCCAACCCAAAACCGTCTGGCCTTCTTCCGCAACCAGTATTTCAATGATTTTTTCTATCGCCTGACGTGTTTCATCCTGGCGCGGCATGAAAAACTGCCCAACGCCATAATGCCCCTCGACGGGCAGATCAACACCTTGCTCGCCCATCACCTTGCGCAAGAAGGCATCTGGAATCTGGATCAGCAGCCCGGCCCCGTCTCCGGCCTTGGGATCGGCCCCCACCGCACCGCGATGCTCCAGGTTGCGCAGGATATTCAGCCCGTCAAGAATGATCTTGTGACTCTTTTTATTGTGGATATTGGCAATGAACCCGATCCCGCAAGCATCGCGTTCATTCGCCGGATCATACAAGCCCTGCGCGGCGGGTAATCCTGTACGCGTGCGTTTGGACAAGGACTCCGCCCCCAAAGCCTCGCGGATTTCCAGCCCGTCCTGACACGTCGTCACTTCCATTTTATCCCACCTTTTCATCATCTCAGATCACCTCAAACCTGCACGCCAGTATCGTGCAGGATCATCAAAGCCTTCGGCTTTTGCTGGGCTTTTCCGTGCCTTATGCCGGGGCGGCAACCTTGCGCGGCATGAACTGCGCAAACGCCCTCGAACAGGACACAAACCGAGCCGTTCACTTGCGTGAAAAACTCGATTTCAAAGCGGCTAAGGTGACCCCATATTATTCTTGTACTCGGAGTCTGTACCGGCCCGTCCGCTGGACGCCGGCTCGGATAGGACAACACACTTGTCCTATTGAAGCCCCAAAATGACAGATTTCCCCGCGCAAGGCAAGTCCGTCATCACAGCACGCTGACACACACGTGATTTGCTTGTTATCGCTCTCTTGCCCTTATCTGGGGAGGCAACATTCCACCAACCCGAACACATCAGGAGATGAACGAGAATGAACAAGACCACAACTTCCGCAATCGCATTTGCCGGCGCCATGGCCGCCGCCCTGACAATGGCCAGCGTGCCGGAAGCCAAGGCCGCCAAGGCCGGCATGGAAAAGTGCTTTGGCGTGGCCAAGGCCGGTAAAAACGACTGCAAGGCCGGTCCCGGAACAAGCTGTGCAGGCACATCCACCGTGGACTACCAGGGCAACGCCTGGAAACTCGTCCCCACCGGCACCTGCACCAAAACCAAGCGCGGCTCCAGCTCCATGATGGGATCTCTGAAAGCCACCAAGAACCTTTAGATCAACCTGCATTCAAGTGGAATCACTTGAATGCAGATAAGTTGATCGACATCAAGCAGATAGAGCAACGATAGTCCGTTCACTTGAACGCGCGTTGCTCTAGCCTCAACCCAAGAGGACAAAACCCCATGACCCTTTCCGTTGCGCCCATAACGGCGAACAGCGGCGATCCGGTCCCGGCGCAGGCCGGGATCGGCCTGAAAGCCCGGCATTATCTTGAAATCATTGAAACCCGCCCGGCCCTCGGCTGGTTTGAAGTGCACCCGGAAAATTACATGGGCGCCGGCGGTCCGCCGCATCATTATTTAACCGCCATTCGCGAAAACTATCCCCTTTCCCTGCATGGCGTCGGCATGGCGCTTGGCGGCGATGAGCCGCTGGACAAGGCGCATCTGAAACGCTTTCGCGCCCTTGTTGAACGCTACCAGCCCGGTCTCGTCTCCGAGCATCTGGCCTGGTGCCGCCGCGGCGGGGTCTATTACAATGACCTGCTCCCCGCCCCTTATACAACCGCAACCCTGAACACCCTCACCGAACATATTGACCAGATGCAAACCGCCCTTGGCCGCACCATTCTGGTTGAAAACCCCTCCACCTATGTCGCCTTTGAAGACAGCGCCATTCCCGAAACAGAATTTCTCGCCGAAGCGGCCAGACGCACCGGCTGCTCGCTTTTGCTGGATGTCAACAATGTCTATGTCTCCGGCGTGAACCAGGGCTATGACCCTTACGCCTATATCGACGCCTTCGCGCTTCACGCCGTGGGCGAGATTCACATGGCCGGCCATCTGGAAGAAAGCCTGATCCCCTCTGGCCGTTTGCTGATCGATGACCACGGCAGCGACATCATCGAAGAGGTGTGGAATCTTTACGCCTATACCATCGCCAGAACCGGCCCCGTTCCCACCCTGATCGAGCGCGACAACAATATCCCCGCCCTTGGCGATCTTCTGGCCGAAGCTGCCCGCGCCGATCAGATCATGCAATCTCAAAACCGCCGGGCAAGGGCCTCATGAGCAACACCCCCGCCCCTCTGGCCAGCTTTGCCAACGCCCTTCTCGATCCCGGCGGCCCTGTTCCCGGCGGCATCATCGCCGCCCTTGAGCCGGACATCAAAACCCGTTTTGATGTCTATCGCAACAACGTTTTTGCCAGCCTGATTGACGCTCTCAGGGACAGCTTCCCGGTAATCGAAAAGCTGCTGGGCAAGACCTATTTCCGCGCCCTTGCCCGCGAGTTCATCATCACCTCACCGCCAGAATCACCGGTATTGCTGGAATATGGCGCAGGCTTTGCCGGATTCATCGAAACCTTCCCCCCCTTGCAGGACATGGTCTGGCTGGCCGATATCGCGCGGCTGGAAATGGCATGGCTGGACGCCTATCACGCCGCCGACGCCAAACCGCTCGGAACAGAAAGTTTTGCCAAAATCACGCCTGGCAAAATCCCCCGGATACGCTTGGCCCTGCACCCTTCCGCCCAACTTGTTCGCTCCATCTGGCCAATCCTCACCATCTGGAAGACCAACCAGGACGGCGCAAAGCCATGCGAAGTTGACCTGGATCAAGGGGCCGAGGATGTGCTTGCCCTGCGCCCTCAAGGAGAAGTTGAACTGCATGGCCTTGCTCCCGGTTCCGGCGCCTTTATTGAGGCCCTCATGCAGAACGAACCTCTTGAAAGCGCCCATCAAGCCGCCATTGCGCAATCGGATAATTTCGATCTCGCCGCCAATCTGGCGCATTTCATCTCCAGCGGCACATTCATCCAGGTTTCATGACCCACCATAAAGGCCCGACAATGAGCGATCACCCCCATCCGGCAGCCCTTCATACACCCCCAACGAACAAGCTCGCCAATCTGGTTGTTTCAACCATACGAGTCCTCGAAAAAACACCCCATTCCCTCATCGCACTGCTCGCCCGAATCCTGATCGCACTGGTATTCTGGAAATCCGCCCTTACCAAGATTGAAGGATTTTCCATCAAGGACGCTACCTTCCTGCTGTTCGAATACGAATATAATCTTCCTCTCATTCCCCCCGAATTGGCCGCCTATATGGCCACCCTTGCCGAACTGACCTTTCCCGTTTTGCTCCTGATCGGTCTTGCCTCCCGTTTCAGCGCCCTGGCCTTGCTGGTCATGACCCTAGTGATCGAGATCCTTGTTTACCCCGAAGCCTATATCCTGCACGGGCTGTGGGCCACCGCCTTGCTGCTCATCATTGCCCGGGGACCGGGAATATTGGCAATTGATTACCTGGTCCGCAAAAAATACATGCCTGAATAAACCAATCCTGCCATACTCGGCCCCCGGCGGAACAAGGGAGTCGAGACCATGCGCAAAACCGCACCATTCGGAAACTGGCGCTCCACCATCAGCGCGGCGCAATGCGCCAGGGGGGCTGTCCGCTACAGCATGTTGCAAGGCGCGGATGATGCCCTGTACTGGAGCGAAGGCCGCCCGGAAGAGGCCGGCAGAACAACCATTGTCCGCCTGGCCGCCAATGGCCGGATCGACGATATCCTTCCTCCCCCCTATAGCGCCCGCTCAAGGGTTCATGAATATGGCGGCGGCGAATTCACCCTTGCAAAAAATGGCCTGTATTTTTCAAATGCCGAGGATCAGGATATCTATTTCCTTGATTTTACCGGGGACATCAAACGCATAACCAACGCCCCGGAGTGGCGATTCGCCGATGGCGTTCATGACCAAGCCCGCAGCCGCCTGATCTGCGTTGCGCAACGGCATGGAAAACCCATGCCGGAAAATTTCATTACCGCCATCCCGCTCGCAGGCAAAACAGCCGGAAAGCCGCAAATCCTGTGCAGGGGCCGTGATTTTTATGCCTTCCCCCGTCTCAGCCCCGACGGCTCAAGCCTGGCATGGATCGAATGGGACCTGCCCGCCATGCCTTGGGAAGCCGCCCGGCTCCAGGTTAGCAAAATCAACCCGAAGGGCCAGGTCACCAACCCGCAAACATTGGCCGGCGGAAAAACCCACGCCGCCAACGAACCGCAATGGGACCGGCAAAACCGGCTGTATTTCATAGATGAAAAAGACGGCTGGAGCGCCATTTGCCGATGGAACGGCAAGACCACCACCGCCTTGCCCTGGGAAGGGCATGAATTCGGACGCCCCTTGTGGAGTCTCGGTGGATGCTCCTACATCATCCACGATGACGCAAGCCTGACCGCCCTGACCTTCAAAAACGGAGAACTCGTCCCCGCAACCTGCCGCCACGAATGGAAACCCATCTCCGCCCCGGCGCGGCAAATCGAGGCCATCAGCCCCTTCAAGAACAAGATCGCGGCCATCGCCGCCACCGATACCGCCCCGCCGGCGATCTGCATCCTGGATGAAAACCTCACCCCCGTAAGCAAACCGGCCATCCAAATCGCCCCGCCGGATATTTCCATCGGGCAAATGCTGGAATTTGCCACCCATGACGGCCAAATTGCCCACGGCCTGTATTATCCGCCCTGCAACCGGGCCTATCAGGCCCCAAGGGGAGAAAAACCTCCCGTGATCCTTTCGGCCCATGGCGGCCCCACCGGCATGGCGGACCGGGGGCTGAAACTCAAGATCCAGTATTGGACCAGCCGCGGCTTTGGCTTTTTCGACATCGACTATCGCGGCTCCACCGGATATGGACGCGACTGGCGATTGAGCCTCAACGGACAGTGGGGCCTCGCCGATGCGCAGGACATGGAAAACGGCGCCCGGCATCTGCTCGCCGCCGGTCTGGCCGACCCGGACCGGCTGTTGATTTCCGGCTCCAGCGCCGGCGGTTTCACCGTGCTTGCCACACTTTGCCGCTCATCCCTTTTTGCCGCCGGGGCCAGCTATTACGGCATTGGCGATCTGGCAAGACTGCAAGCCATAACCCATAAATTTGAAAGTGGATACCTGCACACCCTGCTGGGCGAAGGTGAAGCGATTTTCCGGCAAAGATCGCCGCTGTTTCACGCCGGCCAGATCCACACCCCGATCATATTCTTTCAAGGTTCGGCAGACCCGGTGGTTCCCCCCGCCCAGTCGCGAGACATGCACGATTCGCTAAAATCCAGGGGCATTTTAACCAGCTATATCGAATTTGAAGGCGAGTCCCACGGCTTCCGGCGCGCTGAAACCATCATCAGCGCCCTGCAAGGCGAATACAGCTTCTATGCCCAGATCCTGGGATTCACTCCCGAAGAGGATTTACCCCGTATTCATATCGAAAACTTCACTGCCCGCTGAGCGTCTCCAGCGCCCCGGCGATATCCTCTGCCAGGTCTTGCGGATCCTCAAGCCCGGCGGAAATGCGCAGCATCCCGCCGCTGATCCCCAGTTTCCCGCGTTCTGCCGCCGCCACGCTTTGATGCGTCGTGGTGGCCGGATGGGTAATCAGGCTCTTGGAATCGCCCAGGTTATTGGAAATCAGGATCAACTCCAGCGCATTGCAAAATGCAAAGGCCCCCGCCTTGCCGCCTTTCAGCTCAACCGCCAGCATCGGCCCGCCGCCCGACATCTGTTTGCGTGCAATCTCCGCCTGCGGATGAGAGGGTAGCCCCGGATAGATCACCCGCCGGACGGCGTCATGCCCCTCCAGAGCCCGCGCCATGGCCAGGGCATTTTCCTGCATCTGGCGCACCCGCACATCCAGCGTCTCCAGCCCCTTGAGCATCACCCAGGCATTGAACGGGCTCAATGACGGCCCGGTATGCTTGAGGTAGTCATGGCACTTCTTGCCGATAAACGCCTTGTCGCCCAGAATGATCCCGCCCAGGCAGCGCCCCTGCCCGTCGATATGCTTGGTGGCCGAATACACCACCACATCCGCTCCCAGTTCAAACGGGCGCTGCAACAACGGCGTGGCGAACACGTTATCCACGACCAGGCGGGCCCCGCCCCTGTGGGCGATTTTCGCCACGGCGGCAATGTCGATTACATCCAGCGTCGGATTGGTCGGGGTTTCCAGAAACACCAGTTTTGTCTCTGGCCGCATGGCGCTTTGCCAGGCCTCCAGATCACCTGCCTCCACCAGCGTCACCGCAATGCCAAAACGCGGCATCAGCGTGTTCAGGATATAGAGCGATGAACCAAACAGCGCCCGCGCCGCCACGACATGATCGCCGCTTTGCAATTGCGAGAACAAGGCCCCGGCCACCGCCGCCATGCCGGTACTGGTTGCCCTTGCATCTTCGGCCCCGTCAATGGCGATCATGCGCTCTTCAAACATCCGCACCGTGGGGTTGGCAAAGCGTGAATACACGAAACCCGGATCATCCGAGGCAAAACGCGCCTCGGCAGCTTCGGCACTTTCATAGGTAAACCCGGAATTCAGGAACAGGGCCTCGGAAGTCTCCGCAAAACCCGAGCGCACCGTACCCCCATGCACCGCCAATGTGCGACTCTTCCAGTTTTTTGTCATTTGAATGTTTCCCCAATAAAAAACCCGGCCTCTTTCCGCGCCGGGTCTGTCTTCCGATATACCCCGGCCTTTTAGCAACTTCTTTTACGTGGCTTGCAAGCCGACCGGCTCAAATCACCACAAATCCCGCACCCATACTGCCAAGCCCTGACAGCAGCGTCAAGGCCCATAGCAAAACAGCGCCATTGCCCGGCAAACCGGGCAATGGCTGAAAGGTAACAGATTACGCTTTTTTACCCTCAAGGGTCTTGGTCTTCTTGGATTTCGATGTGGAAATCTCGATTGTCCGCGGTTTCATCGCCTCGGGGATCTCGCGCACCAGTTCCACGTGGAGCAGGCCGTTTTCCAGCTCGGCATTCTTCACCTTCACATGATCGGCCAACTCAAAGCGCCGCTCAAAGCTGCGCGCCGCAATGCCCTGATGCAGAAAATCACCCGAACCTTCCTCGGCGACCTTCTCGCCGGTAATCGTCAGGGTATTTTCCTTCACGACAATCTTCAGATCATCCTCGCCAAAACCGGCAACCGCCATGGAAATCCGGTAATCATTGTCACCCAGCCGCTCGATATTATAGGGCGGGTAGCCATTGCCGGACATATCACCGGTCATGGTATCAAGCATATTGGCCAGATGGTCAAAGCCAACGGTTGTCTTGTAAAGGGGGGAAAGGTCAAAACTTCTCATTTCATATCCTCCTTGAGTGAAGCAACATGGGTTTGCCCGCCACAAGGGCCGAGCCTTTCAACACTATGCGAACCCGTAACCCGGCATCCGCACGTTTTCAGATATGGTCATCAGCCGGGATTTTTTCAACCCCTTTTGCAGAATCTTCATACCGGTTAACAGGGCGTTAATGGACCTGCAGGCACAATAGCCTTGTCTTCAGCCGGATCAGGGTTTTAGTGAACATCCATGGACATCATCGGCACAGCGGAAAATCCCCTCCCCAGCGGCACAGTCTGCGGCTTTATCAAGACCAAAGACGCGGTCTCCCTGCGCTATGCCCGGTGGGAATCAAAGGGGAAAGGCAAGGGCACCATCTGCCTGTTTACCGGTCGCGGCGAGTTCATCGAAAAACAGTTCGAGATTATCACCGACCTGCGCCGCCGCGGCTTTCACGTTGCCATTATCGACTGGCGCGGGCAAGGCCGCTCGGACCGGCTCATATCAAACCCGAAAAAGGGGTATATCGGCTCGTTTTCCGCCTATCAAAAAGACATAAAAGCTTTTCTCGACCAGATCGTACTACCCGATTGCCCGCCGCCCTATTACGCTCTTGCCCATTCCATGGGCGGCACGATCTTGCTGCATTACGCGGCCCTTTCCCGCCCGGCTTGGTTCCGGCGCATGGTCATAACCTCCCCCATGATCCGCCTTTCCCCCAAATCCCTGCCCCTGCCCATGATCCGCCTGATTTCAACCCTGGCCTGCGCGGCCGGGCTGGGCCGTCTTTATATCCCCGGCGGTGAGGCCACCCCGGCGGAGATGCAGGATTTCGCCACCAATTCCCTAAGCTCGGATCCAGAACGATTTGCCCGCATCGGCGCGGTCCTGAAGGCTTGTCCCGAACTCTCCTCCGGCTCACCAACCTTTGCCTGGCTCAGGGCTGCGTTCAAGGCCATGGATGCTTTTTCCGACAAGGATTTCATCAACCGCATAGAAACTCCGACCCTGCTCATCGCAGCAGGCCGTGATACAATCGTCTCGCGCCGCGCCATCGAAAAACTGGGAGCAACACTGCCCGCCGGCGGCGCCGTTACCATCGACGGCGCCAAACATGACCTGCAAATCGAGGCCAATTTCTACCGCGACCAGTTTCTCGCCGCCTTCGACGCCTTTATTCCCGGATCGGATGAGAAGGACCCCGATACCGCCAGTTGAATCCGGTTTCCTTCACCCGGCCAGAATGGCCAGGGCCTGTTTGTGCATATCCGCATCGCCAGCCGCCACAACCTGCCCGCCGCCGGCCGCATTGCCGCCCTCCCAGTTGGTGATAATGCCGCCCGCGCCTTCCACGATGGGAATGAGGCCCGCGATATCATAATCGGCAAGACCGGTTTCCACCACGAGATCAATTTGCCCCGCCGCCAGCATACAATAGATATAACAATCCCCGCCATAGCGCGACAGCAGCACCTTTTCCTCCAGCCGGGCATAGGCGCGTGCATCTGATGCATTGGCAAACAGCCGGATATCGGTTGTCGCCAGCGCCGCATCGGCAAGGGACCGGCACGGTCTCACATGCAAATCCCGCCCTCCTTGCGGCCCGGTCAGCCGAGAAACCTTGCCGTTCCCGGAAAAAATCTCGCCGGTATAGGGCTGGCTCATCACCCCGGCAATTGCCTTGCCCTGAAAGGTCAGCCCGACAATGGTCCCCCACACCGGAACCCCCATGATAAACGAACGGGTCCCGTCAACGGGATCGAGCACCCAGGTAAACGCCGAGCCCTTGTCCTCAAAGCCATACTCCTCGCCCTTGATGTTGTGATCGGGGTATTCCCGCGCGATCATGGCGCGCATCACCTGCTCGGCCTCCCGGTCAGCTTTCGTGACCGGGTCAAAATCGCCCTTGCCCGGCTTATGGTCAACGGCTACCCCGGCGCGGAAATACGGCAAGGCGGCTTTTCCGGCCTCACGCGCCAGTTCCCGGGCAAACTCAAGACTGGCCCCGGCAATCTGGGGATCATGAAGGCTCATGGCAAATCATCCGGCTTTGGCGCGCGCGGCGCGTTTGCGTTCATTCGGGTCCAGGTAACGCTTGCGGATACGCAATGAATGCGGCGTTACTTCAACCAGTTCATCATCTTCAATATAGGCTATAGCCTGCTCCAGCGAGAGAATTTTTGGCGGAGTGAGGCGAATGGCGTCATCCTTGCCCGCAGCGCGGATATTGGTCAGTTGCTTGGCCTTGAGCGGATTGACGATAAGATCATCCGGCTTGGCGTTTTCACCGATCACCATGCCTTCATAAACCTGATCGCCCGGTTTAACAAAAATCGTGCCGCGTTCTTCCAGGTTCCACAACGCAAAGGCCACCGCCGTTCCCGTTCCATTGGAAACCAGAACTCCCCGGCGGCGCCCTTCAATGGGCCCGCGCCACGGGGTAAAGCCATGGAATATCCGGTTCATGATCCCGGCGCCCCGCGTATCGGTCAGGAATTCGCCGTGATAGCCGATCAGCCCGCGCGAGGGCACATGAAAGGTCAAGCGCACCTTGCCGCCTTCTTGCGGGCGCATGTCTTTCAACTCTCCCTTGCGCTGCGAGAGCTTTTCGATCACCACCCCGGAATAATCCTCGTCCACATCGACAACCGCCTCTTCCACCGGCTCAAGGCGGTTTCCCGCCTCATCTTCCTTGTAAAGCACCCGCGGGCGCGAAATGGAAAGCTCGAACCCCTCGCGCCGCATCGTCTCGATCAGCACCCCAAGCTGCAATTCGCCGCGCCCGGCCACTTCAAAGGCATCCTTGGAACCGGTTTCGGAGATCTTGATCGCCACATTGCTTTCCGCCTCGCGCAACAACCGCTCGCGGATCACCCGCGACTGCACCTTTTTTCCATCGCGCCCGGCCAGGGGCGAATTATTGATGGAAAAGGTAACCGCAAGAGTCGGCGGGTCAATCGGCGGCGCATCAAGGGCAGTGACAATCTCCGGCGCGCAAATGGTATCGGCAACGGTGGTCTTTTCAAGTCCCGCAATGGCCACCAGATCGCCAACCCTCGCCTCGTCCACCGGCACCCGGGCCAGCCCGCGAAACGCCAGGACCTTGTTGACCCGCCCGTCCTCGATTTTTTTATCATCGCGCGAAAGCGACTTGATCGCCATGCCCGGTTTTACCGTGCCGGTTTCCACCCGCCCGGTGAGCAAGCGCCCCAGATAAGGATCGCGCTCGATCAAAACAGCGCGCAGGGAAAAGGGTAAATCTTCCGCATCACTACCCGCCCCGGCCGGTGGCGGCGTATGGGAAATAATGGTTTCAAACAAGGGCGCCAGCGCAGCCCCTTCATGGTGCGGCTCATCCTTGGGGGTGCGCTCTTCACGCGCCCAGCCTTCCTTGGCCGAGGCAATGATAAGCGGGAAATCCATCTGCGCCTCACTGGCCCCCAGATCGGCAAACAGGTCAAAGACCTCCTCATGCACCTCTTCAAGCCGCGCATCGGGCCGGTCCGCCTTGTTGATGACCACGATCGCCGGCAAGCCAAGCCCCAGCGCCTTCATGGTAACAAACTTGGTCTGCGGCATCGGCCCCTCGGCTGCATCCACCAGCAGCACGACCCCGTCCACCATGGACAAGATACGCTCCACCTCACCGCCAAAATCAGCATGCCCCGGCGTATCCACGATATTGATCCGCACTTCGCCAGCTTCCGGCGAGTGCCAGACCACGGAGGTGCACTTGGCCAGAATGGTAATCCCGCGCTCACGCTCCAGGTCCCCCTGATCCATGGCCCGCTCGGCAACCTGCTGGTTGTCACGGAAAATACCCGATTGTTTCAAGAGTTCATCAACGAGAGTAGTTTTGCCATGGTCAACATGGGCGATAATGGCGACATTGCGCAACTGCATGGAAATACCTGCCTGTAAAACCGGCGGCCCTCCCGGTCCCTATACCTGAAGAAACACAGGCTACGGGAACGTCAAGAAACAGGCACACGCGGACGAAAAGGAAATTTTGGCCTGTGTCTATACGCAACTGCCCGGTTAGGCAAGTTATGCTTTGCAAGATTACGCCGCGCTCTTCTGGCTCAACCAGCCCCTGATCTGCTCAAACAGCCTTGCCGGTTCGGCCGGGAAAGTCAAAACCGCTCCAAAACTGCGCAATGCCGCCTGATGCGCCACATCATCAAATTCCCCCGGAACAGCCAGAACCAGAACCCCCTGCGGCTCCTGTGTCATCCGCGCAATCATCGGCGCCTGCATATCATCGGTATGCAGGCAGATGAAACTCAGATGGGCCGGGAATTTTTCCTGGTTATCAAGGTAAGATCGCCCCGAGGTAAACACCGTTACCATATGCCCGTCATCTTCCAGAATACGCTGCAACCCCCATAAATCCTTCTGGCTTGCCCCCACCAGGTTGATGCGCAATGACGGCAACCCGGAACTTTGCGGTTCAGCTTGTCTTGCGGATTTTTGAGCCGCCCCGGAATCTTGCGTCAACGCCTTGTACAGCTTGATATGTTCCTGCTGCTTTTTCTGGTTCACCCGCATCGCCTGACGCAAGGAGGCTTCAACCCGGGTCAGCATGATTTCAAAATCAACCGGCTTGGTAAGATAGTCATCCGCCCCCAGTTTCACCCCCTGAATCTCATCCTTGCGGTCAGCCAGGGCAGATAAGAAGATAAACGGCATTTCTGCAAACTCGGCATGTTTTTCCCGCAGTTCCTTCAGCAATCCGTAACCATCAAGCCCCGGCATGGTAATATCGGAAACCACCAAATCCGGCCTTGAACGCAGGATTTCACGCAGCCCCTCATGACCATTACCAGCCTGCAATACCCGGTACCCGGCATCTTCTAGTTCCTCGGCAATATCACTGCGCAAATCGGCCTCATCTTCAATGCACAAAATCTTGGCTGTCTTCATCATCATCCCCCACTCTCATCACCTCCAGGGCCTGCTATCGGCAACCTGATCGTAAAAACACTGCCCTCCCCCTTGCGGCTGACCAGTGAAATATCGCCGCCATGAGCCTGCACCAGAAGCTGCGCCAGATTAAGGCCTATGCCCGTTCCTGCAATTCCGGTCGATGTCCGGGCGCGGAAAAACCGCTCGAACAGGCGCGGCTGGTCATCTTCATCAATTCCCAAGCCATGATCGCAAACATCAATCCGCACATTTATCCCTTCAATCTTCCCCTCAACATGAATATCAGGGCAACCAGGTGAATATTTCACCGCATTGGAAAGCAGATTGGCCATCACCTGTTCAATGGTTCCGCAATCACATTTGATAATTTCCGGCAAATCTCCGGCATCCCAGCTTATATGGTGATTTATGGCAATTTCCTGCTGACGCCGGCAGGCTTTTTCGATCAAATCTCCGATCCGGCAATCACCAACCTTGATCTGGACCTTGCCCGCATCCATCCGCGCCGCCGACAAGGTGCTTTCCATCAACTCGGTCATGCGCCGCACCGAACGCCGGATCTTGCAGACCCTCATGCTGACTTCCGCCTCGTCCAGCCGCCCCTTGCGCCGCTCCAGGCGTTGGGCGGCGCTATCGATAATCGCCAGCGGCGTACGGAACTCATGAGAAGCCATGGACACGAACTGTTTTTGCAATTCGTTCAGTTCCATTTCCTTTTTCAGGGCGCTTTGCAACTCGTCGGCCTGATGCTTGAGCTGCCTTTCCTTTTCCACATAATCCGTGATATCCGTATTCACCACGATCAGATCCCCGGTATTGGTTCGTGAACGGGAAATCTTCACGATCTTTCCATTGGGAAGAAACCGGATTTCATCTTTTGTGGCATCCAGGATATTATCAACGCGCGCCTGCTGCTGTTCCCGCGTCAAATTCGGGTACAACATTTTGGCAAGCTCAAGAATAGGGGTACCGGGAACCAATAGACCATCAAGTTCCGGGTAAAGGATTTTCATGTTTTTGTTGGAGGCGATAATCCGGCTATCACGGCCATAGATGATAACCCCGCCGGACATCACGTTGATTGCCGCCATCAGGCGTTTCTGGCTTTCTTGTTCCAGGGCCAGGGTTTTCTTCAGCTTCTCTTCCGCCCTTTTCTGGCGCGAAATATCGGTCCGCACGGAAATATATCCGATCAGATCGTTATCGTGCCCAAACACCGGGGAAACCGTGGTGTAAATCCAGCAAGCCCCCCCATTCTTGCGGCGATTATTGATATGCCCCTCCCATACCAACCCCGAGGAAATTCGCGCCCAGAACCGTTCAAAGAACTCGGGAGAATGATAACCGGAATTGAAAATCCGGTGATCTTCGCCAATCAATTCCTCGCGGCTGTACCCGGTCACGGAACACATCTTGTCATTGACATAGATAATACGCCCTTGCTTGTCGGTCATGGAGATCAAGGTATGTTGATCGAACAGACCTGTCAGAGTGTCCTGAAAATATTCCACCTGCCGTGAACGCTCAAAAAAATCTTCATCATCAACACTCTGGCCATCATAAAAAGCCTTGTAGAGTACATCTCCCTGAATTCCTGACAACATCACAATTCCACCCCGGTTCCGCTAAAATATCAGGCACGAAACTCATCACTTGAAAAAAACACTTATAACGTGTATATTGTTAACATACCGTTATCCATGGTTGCGCACCTTGCTGGTCATCATATCCCTCACCCAGTCATATCCAGGATGGTTACACCAATAAACAGGGTTGAAAGATCAACCGGTTTGACGTGAACTTTTGACACTGCTACCCAAGGCTCATGAGCCATCAACCCCGCCGCCGCATCTCTTCATCCACCATTTTTCTCGTAGCCAGCCTGAGTCTCATCTACATGGTCTCACAGTTTCTACGAAATTCACTTGGCGTGATCGCCCCGGATCTGAGCCGGGACCTGCATCTGGCCCCTGAGCAACTTGGATTTCTCAGCGGCGCCTTTTTCCTCAGCTTTGCCGCTGCGCAAATCCCGCTTGGCATGGCGCTCGACCGGTTTGGCCCGCGCAGCGTCATGTTGGGGCTGTCCGGGGTCGCCATTCTGGCCTGCCTGTGGTTTGCAACCGCGCAGAGCCTTGCCGGCCTCACCGGAGCAAGACTGCTGATGGGACTGGGCTGCGCCAGTTTTTTCATGGCCCCGCTGCTGATCTATGCACGCATGTTCAACCCGGCCCGTTTTGCCACCCTGACCGGCATCCAGCTCGGACTTGGTTCCCTCGGCACCCTTTTCGCCACCACACCGCTGGCCTTCATCGCCGCCGCCTTCGGCTGGCGCACCGGCTTCTTTATTATTGCTGCCCTGACCATACTGGCCGCCCTGATGGTGGCGCTGACAACCCGAAGGGGGTTGAAATCAAAAACCCCGCCCTCTCCCTCTTCTGCTACTCAGGGAAACCACTCTCATGGCTGGCGTGAAAGCCTCTCAGGCGTTGCCGCCGCCATAAAACAGCCAGACGCCCTGCGCCTGCTGCTGCTTCATGCCAGCGCCTACCCGGTTTTTGCTGCCATGCTTGGCCTGTGGGGCGGGCCTTACTTGCGTGATATTCACGGGCTTGACCTGACTGAACGGGGCAATCTTCTGCTTGTCATGGCCGCCAGCCAGATCACCGGTCTGTTTGCCTGGGCTGCCGCTGACCGGCTGTTCAATAGCCGCAAGCGCCCGGTTTTCATTGGCATCACCATCACGATGGTCTTGCTGCTCACCCTTGCCCTGTGGCCGCAAATGCCCCTGTGGGGCGTAACGCTCATCTTTGCCCTGTTCGGATTTTGCTGTGCCGTAACGCCGGTGATTACCGCCCATGGCAAATCCCTGTTTCCACCGCATCTCACCGGGCGCGGCCTCACCTTCATGAATATTGGCTCCATGGGCGGCGCCTTTGCCCTGCAAAGCCTCACCGGCATGATTATCGGCGCTTTCCCGCAAACCCGCGGGATGAGCAGCCCGGCCGCCTACCAGGCCGGGTTCGCCACCCTTGCCGCACTGCTGCTTGCCGCCCTCATCACCTATGCCGGAGCACGTGACACCACGCCGGATGATTGAGAGGCCTGAAAAACAGCCTCGCCCGCAATTACAAGGCCTTGACGATATCCTCGGTCATTTTCTTGGCGTCGGCAAACAGCATCATGGTATTGTCGCGGTAGAACAACTCGTTATCCACCCCGGCATAACCTGGCGAAAGCGAGCGCTTCAGGAACAACACCGTTCCCGCCGCCTCAACATCAAGAACCGGCATCCCGTAAATGGGGCTGTCAGGGTCGGTCTTGGCCGCCGGATTGGTCACATCATTGGCGCCGATCACAAACGCCACGTCGGTCTGGGCAAATTCACTGTTGATATCATCAAGCTCGAACACCTCGTCATAAGGCACATCGGCCTCGGCCAGCAGTACATTCATATGCCCCGGCATACGCCCGGCCACCGGATGCACCGCGTAAGAAACCTTCACCCCTTCGGCCTTGAGCTTGTCGGCCATCTCGCGCAAGGCGTGCTGCGCCTGGGCCACGGCAAAACCATAGCCGGGCACGATAATCACCGAGCCGGCGTTTTTCATGATAAAGGCCGCATCGGAAGCCGCGCCCTGCTTGACGGGCCGCACCTCGCGCTCGCCCTTGGCCGCCCCCCCGCCCGACTGGCCAAAACCGCCCAGAATGACGCTGAAAAAGGCCCGGTTCATACCCTTGCACATGATATAGCTCAGGATCGCGCCTGAAGAGCCCACCAGCGCACCGGTGATAATCAGCGCCGTGTTGCCCAGCGTAAAGCCGATGCCCGCTGCCGCCCAGCCCGAATAGGAATTGAGCATGGAGACGACAACCGGCATATCCGCGCCGCCAATGGGAACGATAATCAAAACGCCAAAGACCAGCGCCAGGACACACAATACCCAGAAGGCCAGATGGCTCTCGGTTGCGGCAAACCATACAATCACCAGCGCCAGCGCCAGCGCCAGCGCGCCATTAATCACATGACGCGCGGGAAGCAGGATCGGCGCCCCCGACATCATGCCCTGCAACTTGGCAAAGGCAATGACAGAGCCGGTAAAGGTGATCGCGCCAATAGCCGCCCCCAGCGACATTTCAACCAGAGATGCGCCGTGTATCATCCCCGGTGTGCCGATACCAAAGGCGGCCGGGGCATAAAGGGCCGCCGCCGCCACCATCACCGCCGCCATGCCGACAAGCGAATGAAACGCCGCCACGAGTTGCGGCATGGCCGTCATGGGAATACGCTTGGCGATCACCGCGCCAATGCCGCCGCCAATGGCGATACCGGCCACGATCAGCACCCAGTTCATGGAAGACGGCGAAGCGACAATCAAGGTCGTGACAATGGCAATCGCCATGCCCAGCATGCCGAGCATATTGCCCTGCCGCGAGGTTTCCGGCGAGGACAGCCCGCGCAGGGCCAGAATGAACAACACCCCCGAGACAAGATAGAGCAAGGCAACAATATTGGCAGACATCAGCTAACCCTTCTTCTTGTACATGGCGAGCATGCGCTGGGTGACCAGAAAGCCCCCGAAAATATTGACCGAGGCCATCACGAGCCCCAAAAACCCGAAAACCTTGGACCAGATCGAACCACCCATCAGATCCGCGCCAACCGCCAGCAAGGCGCCAACCACGATCACCGAGGAAATAGCGTTGGTCACCGACATCAGCGGCGTATGCAGCGCCGGGGTGACACTCCAGACGACGAAATAACCGACAAAAATTGCCAGCACGAAAATCGCCAGCCGGAAAACAAACGGATCAATCTCACCGCCACCGACACCGGTAGCCTGCGCCACCGAATTCATCGCCGCCACGGCGATATCGGCAAAGCCCTGCGCCTGGTGCGCCGATGCCAAGGCCTGATCCGCCGCCGCCTGCGCCTTGGCCGCGGCCTCCATTGCATTCATTCCGCTCATGCCGAACCCTCGCTGTCTTTAAGCGCCGGCAAGATGATCTCGCCATCTTTCGTCAGCGCTGTTCCCGTAATGACTTCATCTTCCCAATCAAGCACAAGCTCGCCCTTGTCCTTGTCAAACTGGGAGGCGATAAAATTGTAAAGATTGCGGGCGAAAAGCTGCGAGGCATCCTTTGCCACCCGGCCCGCAACATTGGTATGGGCCACGATCGTCACCCCCTTGTGGCTGGAGACCTTGCCCGGCCTGGAAAGCTCGCAATTGCCGCCACGTTCCGCCGCCAGGTCAACGATTACCGAACCGGGTTTCATGCTTTCCACCATGGCTTTTGTAATCAGCCTGGGCGCCGGACGCCCCGGAATGAGCGCCGTGGTAATCACCACGTCCTGCCTGGCGATATGGCCCGCCACGAGTTCCGCCTGGCGTTTTTTGAAATCCTCGCTCATCTCCCTGGCGTAACCACCGGCGGTCTCGCCTTCTTCATCGGTTTCCACCATGATGAACTTGCCGCCAAGAGAAGCCACCTGTTCTTCCGCCGCCCGGCGCACATCGGTCGCCGAGACAATCGCGCCCAGCCGCTTGGCGGTGGCGATCGCCTGCAAGCCGGCAACACCCGCCCCCATCACGAACACCCGCGCCGGGGCCACCGTACCGGCCGCCGTCATCATCATGGGAAAGGCGCTGGCAAATTCAGATGCTGCATCGATCACGCTGCGATACCCGGCCAGGTTTGACTGGGAGGACAAAACATCCATGGACTGCGCCCTTGTGATGCGCGGCATCAACTCCATGGCAAACGCCGTTACCCCCGCCTTGGCCATGGCCTCGATGCCCTTGCGCTCATCGAACGGATTCATCACCGCCATGACCAGCGCGCCCTTTTTCATGGCCGCGATCTCGTCGGGCAGGGGCCGGTTCAGCTTGAGCACGATATCGGCGTCTTTCAGCAAGCTCTTGGCGCTGGCGGCAATCGAGGCGCCCGCCTCGCGAAATGCCGCATCGCTAACCCCCGCCGCCTTGCCCGCGCCCTTGAGCACGGCCACCTCAAAACCCAGATCAATGAACTTGGCGACCGATTCAGGCGAGGCCGCCACGCGTGGATCATTCTTTTCCGCCGGAACAGCGATTTTCATCTTGTTTTTTCCAAACCTAGCTTCACAAAAAAACCTGCCACAGCCCGCGCCGCGAGCATAGCGATATCCTCATCATTAAGTACGCTTTTTGCAAAACACAAGAGGTCATAAGGAATAATCTTTAGAAGCATTCTAATAAACTGCTTTTTGCCTCATTCCCGTCTTGCCATTCCCGCAGAGGCACTTCTTCACATCCCTTCCAGTTCATCAATCAGCCCCGAGATCATGTTCAGCCCCTCGCTCCAGAAGGCCGGGTCACGCGCATCAAGGCCAAAGGGCTTGAGCAGTTCCGAGTGGTGCTTCGAGCCGCCGGCTTTGAGCAACTCAAAATATTTCGCCGCAAAGCCGTCCGGCTCGCGCTGATAGACCGCGTAGAGCGAATTCACCAGGCAATCGCCAAACGCATAGGCATAGACATAAAACGGCGAATGGATGAAATGCGGCACATAGGCCCAGAACACATCATACCCCTCGCCCAGCCGGATCGCCTTGCCCAAGGATTCGGTTTGCACATCAAGCCAGAATTTTCCGATCTGTTCCGCCGTCAGTTCGCCTTCACGCCTTGCCGTGTGAACCTTGCGCTCAAACCGGTAAAAGGCGATCTGGCGCACCACCGTGTTGAGCATATCTTCGGTTTTCCCCGCCAGCAGCGCCTTGCGGGTCTTTGTGTCCGAGGCCTTGGCCAGCAGCGATTGAAATGTGAGCATTTCGCCAAACACGCTGGCGGTTTCCGCCAGGGTGAGCGGCGTCGGCGCCATCAGCGCGCCCTGCCTTGCCGCCAGCACCTGGTGCACACCGTGGCCAAGCTCATGGGCCAGCGTCATGACATCGCGCGACTTGCCCAGGTAATTCATCAGCACATAAGGGTGGACGCTGGGCACGGTAGAGGCGCAAAACGCCCCCGGCGATTTGCCCGGCCGCACCGGGGCGTCAATCCAGTTGTTGTCAAAAAACTGCCCGGCAATCCGCGCCATCTCCGGCGCAAAACCCTCATAGGCCCCAAGGACAATGGACCGGGCCTCGTCCCAGGGGATAACCCGCGTATCTTCTTCCGGCAAAGGCGCGTTGCGGTCCCAGTGATCGAGAGCATCGCTCCCGAACCACTTGGCCTTCAGCGCATAATAGCGATGCGAGAGCACCGGAAAGGCCTCGGTGACCGCCTTCTCCAGCGCATCCACCACGTCTTTTTCAACCCGGTTCGCCAGATGGCGCGAATCGGCAATATCATTGAAGCCTCGCCAGCGGTCGGAGATTTCCTTGTCCTTGGCCAGCGTATTGGTGATCTGGGTAAAAATGCGCTTGTTCTGCGTGAAAGTCTTGCCGATCGCCAGCGAGGCCGCCTTGCGTTTTTCCCCATCGGGTGAACTCATCAGGTTCAGCACCGGGGCCATGGCCAGTTCTTCGCCGTCCACATCAAAACGAAGATCCGCGATGGTTTCATCAAACAACCGGTTCCAGGCGCTATAGCCGGTCACTGACTTTTCCATGAACAACCGCTCGATATCATCATCAAGCTGGTGCGGGCGCTCCTTGCGGATATCCTTGAGCCACGGGGCATAATGCGCCAGTTCCGGCTCTTTCAGCGCTTCATCCAGAACCCCGTCCCCGATCCGGTTCAACTCAAGCTCGAAAAACAGCAACTGCGTGGAAATGGCAGTCAGGCGGTCACGCATATCCCCGGCAAATTTGGCATAGGCCGGATTGGTCGAATCGGTCGCGTATAACAGCCCCGAATAGGAACCGGCCTTGCCCAGCAAGTCGCTCAACGCCTCATATTCACGGATGACCGCCACCAGCCCGCCCGCTTTTCCTGCAAGGGCGTCAAGCTGGCCCTGGCAGCTTTGAACAAAGTCTGAAACCCGCGATTCGGCCTCGCGAAGATCGGCCTCCAATTGTTCATCTTCGGGACTTTTATACAGATCATCCAGATCCCACTCCGGCAGATCACCGATTTGCACCATCGGCGCAGCATCACCGGTTTCCGCGCCAGAATATGTTCTCAGATCAAAATTTATAAGATTTTTCAATGTCTTTTCTCTCGTTTTGGGGAACCGCCCATGCCCCCTGATATGCAGGCAGTCACGGTCAAATTCAAGATTTATGGTAAACAGATGCTAAACGCCTGATTAAGCACGTCTTTACGGTTCTGCGCCAAGATACATCCTGTAAGATTCGCAAATGTATATCCTGCTCGGACGCTCTCATGCTGAAAATTTGAGGGAGGCAGGATCAGTAGAGTATCAAGGGTATGTCGATCAAATGACAAAGAAAGTTCTCATTGTAGATGATGATCCCGTTCAGCGGCGTCTTCTGGAAGAAATCGTGAAACGCTCCGGCCTTGAATGCATTGAGGCGAGCGGCGGTGAAGAAGCCCTGGAATGCCTCGCTCCCCCGGCAGGACAGGAAATCTCGCTGGTTATCCTTGATCTTGTCATGCCCGACCTTGATGGCATGGGGGTGCTTGAAAAGCTGCGCCCACAATACCCCAATCTCCCGGTCATCGTGCAGACCGCCAATGGCAGCATCGGCACGGCAGTAAGCGCCATGCGCGCCGGCGCGGATGATTTTGCCGTCAAGCCGGTCAGCCCCGAGCGCCTCATGGTGTCTATCAAGAACGCCCTCAAGGTCAACGCCCTTGAAACCGAACTCACCCGCACCCTGAAGCAAACCAAGGGCGCTTTTACCTTCGACGACTTGATCGCGGGCTCCCCGGCCATGACGCAGGTCCTCAAGCTGGGCAAACGCGCCGCAAAATCCAACATCCCCATTTTGCTTGAAGGCGAAAGCGGCTCGGGCAAGGAGGTTTTTGCCCGCGCCATACAAGGCTCGGGCGAGCGGCGAGGCAAACCCTTTATCACCGTCAATTGCGGCGCAATCCCGGAAAACCTGGTGGAAAGCATCCTGTTCGGCCATGAAAAAGGCGCCTTTACCGGTGCCGCCGACAAGCACAAGGGCAAGTTTGTCGAAGCTTCTGGTGGCACCTTGTTCCTCGATGAAGTTTCCGAACTCCCCCTCGACACCCAGGTCAAGCTGCTGCGCGCCATCCAGGAAGGCGAGGTTGACCCGGTGGGCGCCAAACGTCCTGTCAAGGTCGATATCCGCCTCATCTCCGCCACCAACCGCGACATGATTAAGCTGGTCACCGAGGGCAAGTTCCGCGAGGATCTTTACTATCGCCTCAATGTCTTTCCCATCATGATCCCGCCGCTCAAACGCCGCCCCGACGATATCCCGGCGCTGGTTGAGCTGTTCATCACCCGCTTTGCTGCCGAGGAAGGGCGCAAGATTGCCGGGATCATGCCCGATGCCCTCGAAATGCTCAAGGCCTATGACTGGCCCGGCAATGTCCGCCAATTGGAAAATGCCGTTTTCCGTGCGGTCGTTCTGGCCGATGGCGATATCCTGACCAAGAGTGAATTCCCGCAAATTGCCGCCCATGTGGACGGTTTTGTACCCGAACCGCCCCCGGTTCCCGCCACCACATCCCAGCAAAACACGAAATATGAAGGCCCGGCCATGATCGGCGCGCCATCATCGATCATGTCCGATTACACCAGCCCGGCCATGACCGGCAACGGTATCCGCTACTTGTCGGATTCAGGCGAGTTGCGCAAACTGGAAGATATCGAAGCAGAAATGATCCGCCACGCCATAGACCATTATCACGGGCATATGTCGAAGGTCGCGCGCGGCTTGGGGATTGGACGCTCAACGCTTTATCGCAAGGTCAAGGAAATGGGGCTCGAAGCCTCCGCCTGATAAAAATGTGATTCTGGTTCCCGGCCGCCCCATGCCAGGGCTGCCAGGCACGAGAAAACAACGCGATAAAATGCGGATGGGCCGGTTTGGCGCCAATGGGGGGCGCAACATGAAGTTTAAAACGCAGCTATTTAATATTCTGGCCGTGTTCGCAACAGCAGGCATGGCAATCACACCTGCCTTCGCTTTTCTTCCTCCCGATGGCATTGCTTCACCCATTCAATCCCCGCCGGTGAAAACCACCGTACTGTCATCAGCCATCGCCACCTACGCGGTTGAGAAGAGCTTTGCCGGGATCACCCTGACCCGGAATGAACGCGACGCCTTGTCAAGCTTTTATGCCGCCCGCTGGAACCAGCCCTACTGGATGAAAGAAAACGGCCCCAGGCCAATCGTAACGCCATTTTTATCCGCCCTGCGCCATGCCGACCTTTATGCCCTTTCCCCATCCGATTTCGCCTCGGCCCTGAAACTTGAAGACGAAGGCTGGAGCGAAACCGGACCGGTTGAGCTTGCCCGCTCGGAAGTCACGCTCATGCGCGCCGCCCTTTTATATGCCCGTCAGGCCAGCGCCGGGCGCATCCGCCCCCGCAGCGTAGCCGGCAATATCACGGTTGATCCCAAGCCCCGGGACCCGGCCATGGTTCTTGACATCATGTCCACGCATGAAAACCCGGTGGAATACCTGAAAAGCCTGCACCCCAACACACCCGAATTCAAACGGCTTCGCGAGGCCTACCTTGACTATCGCAACATCGTGGCGCGCGGAGGCTGGCCAGTGATCGGCAAAGGCCGGGCCTTGAAACTCGGCTCCACGGGCAAGCGCGTCATAGCCTTGCGGAAATATCTCGCGATTACCGGCGATCTGCCGGAAAACGAGCCAACGGACAAGGCGGTTTTTGACGATGCCCTGCGCAAGGCTGTCAAGACAATCCAGGCCCGCCATGGCCTCAAGGCTGACGGGGTGGCCGGCAGCAGCACCCTGGAAATCCTCAATATTCCCGCCACAAAACGCCTTGAGCAAATCCAGCTCAATCTTGAACGCCGCCGATGGCTCCCCGATGATCTGGGCTACCGCCATGTTCTTGTCAATCAGGCCGAATTCAAGCTGCGTGTCTTTGAAAACAAGAAGGAAATATACCAGTCCCGCGTGGTGGTCGGCAAACCCGGACATTCAACGCCCGAGTTCAGCAATTCCATCAAAACCGTGGTTTTGAACCCCTACTGGAATGTCCCGCGTTCCATTGCCACAAAGGAAATCCTCCCCATTCTGGCGCGCAATCCCGGTTATCTTGCCCGCAAGGGAATGTCGCTGGTATCAAGCCAGGGACGCACCATCAGCCCTTACTCGGTCAACTGGAGCCGGGTATCCCGGCGCTCCTTCAATTTCCGCATCCGCCAGCGTCCCGGCGCCCGCAATGCCCTGGGGCGCATCAAGTTCCTGTTCCCGAACGGGCATTCGGTTTACATGCACGATACCCCGTCGAAATCCTTGTTCAACCGGGATGAACGCGCTTTCAGTCATGGCTGTGTCCGGGTCCAGAACCCGGTGAAATTCGCAGAAATACTCATGCAACCGCAATTTGGCTGGTCAAAAAAAGCCATATCCAGGAAAATTGCGGCGCGCCGCAACCGCGCTATCCGCCTCAAGGAAAATATCCCCGTTCATCTCACCTACCGCACCGTCTGGGTCGGAAAGGACGGGGAGTTGAATTTCAGGCGTGACTTTTATGGCCGCGACAAGAACCTTGCCAAAGCCATGAAAAAGAAAGACCGCCCGCGCAAGCTGGCCCGTCTTCGCCGGACGCAAAACTAGATTCAATTTTGATATGATCTTTAAGTCCAGATTTCGCCACATTCAGCTTCAGCCCCCCCTGAAAGCCTGATAAAATTTAGGGATGAAACTACAGAAAATATCTGTTAGTATGCCCCCGGATATGCGTGGGAAATCTGGCTTGCAAACATGTTACATGCGACAAAATGCTTGTGTCGGGGTAGCCGTTCGTAATCTATGATTAACTATTTGGCTTAATAATCAAGAAACGATGTTAGCACCATTGTGATGTATTTGCGTAACATGTGACGCGAAAAATCGCGGAACAGAACACCGTGGGGTCCTGAAATTTGAGACAAACTGGGGGAATAGCCGGATTACGCGGAAAAACCGTTTTTGCAGGACTCGCTCTTGTCATGGGGATTTCCGTATCCACCGCTGCGCTTGCCAGCAAGCGCACCATCTCTTTTTATTCGCTCAACACCCGTGAAAGCCTCACCGTCACCTACAAGCGCGATGGCCGCTATATCCCGCGCGCCATGCGCAAACTCAACTATATCCTGCGTGACTGGCGAGCCAACAAGACCACCCGCATGGACCCGAAAGTCATTGACCTGGTTTGGGAACTTCACAAGGAACTGCGCTCCAACAAGCCTATCCATCTGGTGTCGGGTTACCGCTCCCCCAAAACCAACGCCATGCGCCGCCGCCAGAGCCGCGGCGTGGCCAAGCACAGCCGTCATATCCGTGGGCAGGCTATTGACCTGTATTTCCCCGATGTCTCGATCAAGGTCTTGCGTGAATCCGCCCTTATTAAACAACGTGGCGGAGTAGGCTATTATCCCAGGTCCCACGTCCCGTTCGTTCACATAGATACCGGCAATGTCCGCCACTGGCCCCGCATGCCCGCCGCAGCCTATGCCAGCCTGCTCAGGCGCGGCAAGAGCTATATCCGCATGGCGGCAAGAAAGCGCCACGCACCAACCGGACGCGAACGCGCTGCCCGGCTGCGCATTGCCAGCGCCATGCCCGCCTCGCCGGTTCGCAGCAGGCTACGCAGTACAAAACGCGACAAGCAGCCCCAGAATACCCCCCGGCCATTTCCGGTGCTGGCTGTAAAAAACCCGCCAATTCCGAAACGCAAGCCCATACTGGTAGCCTTGAACATGGCGCCGCGCGGTGAATCCTGGCTAACCCCGTCCGGTGCACCCGGCGTGAAAACCCAGACCCGCATCGTCGCCTCGGTCGCCAGCATGGCCAAGCCCGCCTCATCCACATGGGAAGCCGTTAAACGAGGATTCCACAAAGGCGCTGACACCCTGATGGCTTTTGCCGGGAAACCGCTGGCCACTCCGGCAAAACGCACCACGGTGAAGAAAAAATCTCCTGGCTCCATGCGTCTGGCAAAGGCTGAAACCGGACCTGAAACGGCCAGGGTTATCAACTCTTCGCGCAATCAGATGACGACAGCCCAGATCCGGCGTTCAAACACTGCGGTCCAACAGGCATACCGGCCAGAGACAAGCCCCGCGGACCCCCTGCTCATGGCCAGCATCAAACCCCAGCATGTCTGGTCGGCAACACCGGTTAACGTAGCCTCACTGATGCACGCCCCGGTTCAGCTTGGATCCCCTGCGTTTTCAGGGACCTTGTTCGGCAAGGTGGAAAAGGCTGTCTTCAGCCTTGCTCCACAGCAAATTGCCAGTGCCCAGGCCACCGGGTCCCAGCCTCTGGTTACCGGTAGCACACGGCGTATCGTCAAGGCCGCTCCAAGCAAGCGCAGTTGGATCTCGCGCCTCTTCTCCGACTGGGGACTGACCCGCCCGGCCAACGCCAAAACCAACGCCACCCGCAACGCCAGCGTTGAAAATTAGAGCGTTTCCGCAAGAGTCACGCAAAGACGCTTTATCTGTTCAGGATACCTTCAAGCTCGGCGCGCAATTCATTGGCAATATCAGCCCGCTCAAGACCGAACGCCACATTGGCGGTAATAAAACCGATATGACTGCCGCAATCATAGGTGCGGCCATCAAAAACCCGGCCATAGAATTTTTGCATATCCATGAGCCGGATCATGGCATCCGTAAGCTGGATTTCACCGCCGGCCCCGCGATTCTGACTCCCCAGAATATCAAAAATCTCCGGTTGCAGGATATACCTCCCCATAATCATCAAGTTGGAAGGCGCAGTTCCCGGATCAGGTTTTTCCACCATGGCATGAATCTCAAAGGCGCCGTTAATAGGCTCCCCCTTTTCAACAATGCCGTATTTATGGGCCTCTTCCGGTAAAACTTCTTCCACCGCAACCATATTTGCTCCCAGTGTCTCGTAAGAATCCATCATCTGCTTCAAACACCCTTGCGAGCTATGGGCCAGCATATCGGGAAGAAGCAATGCAAAAGGTTCATTACCAACGATATGCCGGGCGCACCATACCGCATGCCCAAGCCCCAAAGGCTCCTGCTGGCGGGTAAAGGATGTATGCCCTGGCGGAGGAAGCATGGCCTGCAAATTTTTTAGAACATCAACTTTCCCCTTATTGCGCAGGGTTTCTTCGAGCTCATACTGCCGGTCAAAATGATCTTCAATTACATATTTATTGCGCCCCGTGACGAATATGAAATGCTCAATACCCGCCTCCCGCGCCTCGTTGCAGACATGCTGGATGATCGGCATGTCCACCACCGGCATCATTTCCTTGGGAACCGCCTTGGTTGCCGGCAAAAAACGCGTACCAAGTCCGGCAACGGGGAAAACGGCTTTCTTGATTGGGCGTGACACTACGATTCTCCTAAAATTGACAAATCAGGAATAAAAAACTGATGCAATTATCCTATAATCAATATTTATCACTTACGTTAAAATCCAGTAGCAGATTACAAATATTTATCGAGGAACAAATATGAGCGTACTGGTAACAGGTGGGGCAGGGTATATCGGATCTCACATGATTCTGGAGCTTTTGAGCGCCGGTGAAGAAGTTGTGGTTCTTGATAATTTATCAACCGGGTTCCGCTCGGCGGTCGCCAGTGAAGCCAGGCTGATTATTGGTGATGTTGGCGACCAGGATCTGGTCGAGAAAACGCTCGCCGAACATGAAGTCGATGCGGTCATTCACTTTGCCGGATCCATCATCGTGCCGGAATCTGTCACAAATCCGTTGAAATATTACCATAACAACACCGGAAACTCGCGAACCCTTCTGGCCGCCTGCGTGGCGCGCGGCGTTAAGCACTTCATTTTTTCCTCGACAGCTGCCGTTTACGGCATGCCGGAAAAAAACCCGGTCTTTGAAGATGCCCCACTCAAGCCCATATCGCCCTATGGCGCATCAAAAATGATGACCGAAATGATGCTGCATGATGTCAGTGCAGCTCATGATATTTCATTCTCTGCCCTGCGATATTTCAATGTCGCCGGGGCAGACCCGCAAGGAAGAGTCGGCCAGTCCACGCCCGAGGCCACCCATCTCATCAAGGTTGCCTGTCAAACAGCCCTTGGAGCAAGACCCCATATAGACGTTTACGGCGCCGATTATCCAACCGATGACGGCACCTGTATCCGCGATTATATCCATGTCACCGATCTGGTGCGCGCCCATCTCCTGGCCCTTGTCCACATGCGTGAAAATCCGGGCAACATCATCATGAATTGCGGCTATGGCCGGGGATTTTCAGTCCTGGAAGTCATCGATGCCGTCAAGAAAGCTGCCGGTCACGGTTTTGATGTCCGCATGGCCCCGCGCCGCGCTGGCGATCCGGCGGCCATTGTAGCCGGGGCTCGTTTTGTCCGCGACGTTCTTGGCTGGAAACCGGCCCATGACAATCTCGACGAGATTGTCACCCATGCCTATGCCTGGGAGAAAAACCTGATAAATTCCAGGCCTGCCGCCTGAAAAACCGGCAAATCAAACAGATCGCCATATTGTTGTTTCAATTTTCCGCTTGAATCCCTTACACTCGAATAAAACGATGAGGATCAAGCCCTGTTTGCATTTCGATATATATTGGCGCTGAGTTTTCTGCTCGCTTGCGGGCTTGCTGCCCCGCAACCGGTTCAGGCCAAGGGTTTTTTTGAAGCGCTTTTTGGATCGCACAAGAACAGGGCGTCTTCGGCAAAAGAAGAGCAACCCCAACGGCCAAGACGCAGACTCCCGCCAAGGCCAAAGCAACCTATCGTGCCTTCCATGATCCTTGCGGGGGGCACCGCCATCGAGATTCTGGTTGCCGGTGATTCCCTTGCCTCGAATTTGTGGCAGGGCATGAGCGCCCGTTTTAAAAACCATGCAAATGTGAATATCACGCGCCTGACCCGCAACAATTCCGGCCTTGTGCGAAACGATGTCTATGACTGGAACAAGGCAATACGCACCCAAATGCAGACCAAAAGGGCCGATATCGTGGTCCTTATGCTTGGCCTGAACGACGCCCAGCGCTTTCCCCCCCAAAAAATCACGAAAAGCACCAAGGCCAATGGCGGCAAAAAGACCAAGCCTGCTGTCTTCAGTTCGCCGCGCTGGCAGGAAGCCTATGCAGCCCGCATTGACGCCCTGCTCACCTATCTCAGGAACCAAAAAGCCCATATATACTGGGTCGGCCTCCCCATCATGCGCAACCGCACCTTGTCAGAGGACATGGCCTATATCAACGATATCCTGCGGGAACGCACGGAACGGGCCGGGGTAAAATTCATTGATATCTGGGATGTTTTCACCGGAGAAGATGGCGGGTATTCACGCTTTGGCCCCGATCTGAGCGGCCGGATACGGAACCTTCGCACCAAGAACGGCATTCACTTTACGGCTGCCGGGGCCCGGAAACTGGCCCATTACCCGGCACGGGAAATCTTTGCCGATTTTGGATCGACGCCTCTGGCCCGGCAATCTCCCCGGCCCGGCGTGAACCCGGCGCCGCGCACGCGGATTCTGCTCACCCCGGCATCCCCACAACCTTATGGAGCCCCTTATAACGCGCCGCAAATGGCCATCGCTCCAGCCGGCGCTCTGGCTGCCATGCGGCAAAATCCCTATATGCCCCCGCCGCCGCCACCAGTTTCCGATAAGGTGCTGGTTCAGGGTGAAGCCCTCCAGCCCGTACCGGGCCGGGCAGATGATTTTTCATGGCCAAGAGAATAACCTATTCTGCCGCAATTTGCGTCGGGGGATGCATCTGCAAGGCTGTGTTGGCCAGGCAATGGGCAAGTTTGTCCAAAGCGCCAACCAGACGCAAAAAGCCCCGGTTTGGTTTCAACGAGCTTTCATTCATGTAAAGAGACCGGTTGATCTCGATTTGCAGGGCATGAAAGCCGCCATGCGGGTCTCCATATGTGCGGGTGATAAAGCCCCCCGCATAAGGATCGTTGCGCACCACGGAAAACCCTTGAGAGGAAAGCACCGCCTCGGCGGCATCTGAAAACGGGCGCCCGCAGGAATCCCCCTTCAGATCACCCAGTATGAAATCAGGCCGCCGCCGTGACGAAAAAAACCTTGATGAGGGCATGGAATGGCAATCGATTAACACCACAATCCCGAACCTGACGCGGGT
>CAZHLV010000100.1:0-26579 GCA_964533415.1 uncultured Hyphomicrobiales bacterium | reverse complement strand
TGCATTTCCTCAAGATATTGACCCGTATAGCTCTCGGGGGTTTCCATGATGGTCTAAAGCAGGCCTTCGGCTATGATCTTGCCGCCACCATCACCGCCTTCCGGGCCAAGATCCAGAATCCAGTCGGCGGTCTTGATGACTTCCAGGTTGTGCTCGATGACAATCACGGTGTTACCCTGATCCACCAGTTCATGCAGCACTTCAAGCAGCTTGGCGACATCGTGAAAATGCAGGCCCGTCGTGGGCTCGTCGAGAATATAAAGGGTACGGCCCGTGGCGCGCCTGGAAAGTTCCCTGGCGAGCTTGATCCGCTGGGCCTCGCCGCCGGACAAGGTGGTGGCCTGCTGGCCGATATGGATATAGTCCAGCCCGACCCGGTGCAGGGTTTCCAGCTTGTCGCGCACGGCGGGGACGGCCTTGAAGAATTTTGCGCCTTCTTCGACGGTCAAGTCCAGCACATCGGCGATGGATTTGCCCTTGAAGCGGATCTCCAGGGTTTCGCGGTTGTAGCGTTTTCCGGCGCAGGCCTCGCAGGTTACATAGACATCGGGCAAAAAGTGCATTTCGATCTTGATAACCCCGTCGCCCTTGCAGTTCTCGCAGCGCCCGCCCTTGACATTGAAGGAAAAGCGCCCCGGCTTGTAACCGCGCGCCCTGGCTTCGGGCAGGCCGGCGAACCATTCGCGGATCGGCGCGAATGCGCCGGGATAGGTGGCTGGGTTGGAGCGCGGGGTGCGGCCAATGGGAGACTGGTCGATATCGATGATCTTGTCGATATGCTCAAGCCCCTCGATGCGCTCATGTTCACCGGCCACATGGCGGGCGTTGTTGAGGCTGCGCGCCACGGCGCGGTACAAGGTATCGATGAGCAAGGAGGACTTGCCACTGCCCGAAACCCCGGTGACGCAAATGAATGTGCCAAGCGGAAAAGTGGCGTCAATATTGCGCAAATTGTTTGCCTTTGCGCCGATCAGCCGGATCTGGCGCTTGGTGACCGGGCGGGGGGCAGGGCGAACCGGAACCTGCTTGACGCCGTTGATGTATTGCCCGGTGAGGCTGCCGGGGGTGTTGGTGATGTCTTCGGGCAAACCCTGCGCCACCACCTCGCCGCCATGGATGCCCGCGCCGGGGCCCATGTCCACCACGTGATCGGCGCTTAAAATGGCGTCTTCGTCATGTTCGACCACGATCACGGTGTTGCCCAGGTCGCGCAGGTGCTTCAGTGTTTCCAGCAGCCTTGCATTGTCGCGCTGGTGCAGGCCGATGGAGGGCTCGTCCAGCACATACAAGACGCCGGTCAGGCCCGAGCCGATCTGGCTGGCGAGGCGGATGCGCTGGGATTCACCGCCCGACAATGTGCCGGAATTGCGTGACAGGGTGAGGTATTCCAGCCCGACATCGTTGAGGAACCGCAGCCGCTCGCGGATCTCGCGCAGGATGCGGCGGGCGATTTCCACCTGCTTCTTGCTCAGGCGGGTTTCAAGGGTGTTGAACCATTGCCGAGCCTCAAGGATTGACATTTCGCTGACCTGCCCGATATGCAGCCCGTCAATCCTGACCGCCAGGGCCTGTTCTTTCAGCCGGTATCCGCCGCATTTCTCGCAGGGGCGGCGGGACTGGAAACGGCCAAGTTCTTCGCGCACCCAGCTTGAATCGGTCTCGCGCCAGCGCCGCTCGATATTGGTGATGACCCCTTCAAACGGCTTTTTCGTGCGGAAGGAACGCTGGCCGTCATCATAGAGAAACTCGATTTCCTCCTTGCCGGAGCCATGAAGGATGGCCTTGCGGGCTTTCGCGGGGATTTTTTTCCACGGGGTGGTCATGGAAAACTTGTAGTGATGCGCCAGCGCCTCAAGGGTCTGGGTGTAATAGGGCGATGAGGCCCCGGTGCGCGCCCAGGGCAGGACCGCGCCTTCACGCAGGCTCTTGGCGGGATCGGGGATCACCAGGTCGGCTTCAAATTCAAGCTGGGTGCCAAGTCCATCGCAAGCCGGGCAGGCGCCGAACGGGTTGTTGAAGGAAAACAGGCGCGGCTCGATTTCATCAATGGTAAAGCCGGAGACCGGGCAGGCGAAACGCTGGGAAAAGATGAGGCGTTCAGGCTCATCCTCGCCCTCGTTCGGGGTGGCGAATTCGGCGATCGCCAGGCCATCGGCCAGCTCCAGCGCGATCTCCAGCGAATCGGCCAGCCGTGAGCCAAGATCGGCGCGGATGATGATGCGGTCCACCACGACATCGATATCGTGCTTGAATTTCTTGTCCAGAACCGGGGCTTCGTCGATTTCGTAAAACTGCCCGTCCACCTTGACTCTCTGGAAGCCGCGCTTCATGAGATCAGCGAATTCCTTGCTGTATTCGCCCTTGCGCCCGCGCACGATGGGAGCGAGCAGGTAGAGCCGGGAGCCTTCATCAAGGGCCAGCAGGCGGTCCACCATCTGGCTTACCGACTGGCTTTCGATCGGCAGGCCGGTGGCGGGGGAGTAAGGGATGCCGGTGCGGGCAAAGAGCAGCCGCATGTAATCGTAAATTTCCGTCACCGTGCCCACGGTGGAACGCGGATTTTTCGACGTGGTTTTTTGCTCGATGGAGATGGCCGGGGAGAGGCCGTCAATCTGGTCCACGTCTGGCTTTTGCATCATCTCCAGGAACTGGCGGGCATAGGCGGAGAGGCTTTCCACATAGCGCCGCTGGCCCTCGGCATAGATGGTGTCGAAGGCCAGCGAGGACTTGCCCGAACCCGACAGGCCGGTGATGACCACCAGCTTGTCGCGGGGCAGGTCAATATGCACGTTTTTCAGGTTATGCTCGCGGGCGCCGCGGACTGAAATCGTGGTGAGGGGGGAGGGGGTCAGGTTCTTTGTCATGCGGTACAAATGTAGTACAAAAGCTTCTTTTCGGAAAGGTCAAAGATATAAATTTTTTGCAAGATCTGCATGATGTTTACTGGACTAAGAACCTATACGGCTTCGCCCGGGATTGTGGTATAGCAGTTGGACGCGTCATTTGCCATTGCGTGAATGACATGATGAGGGCTTTGATAATTACACGATTGATCGGGTGGCATGTTCAAGAAAATACTGATTGCGAATCGCGGTGAAATCGCCTGCCGGGTTATCCGCAGCGCAAAGGAAATGGGGATTGCAACGGTTGCGGTGTATTCCGATGCCGATGCGCAGGCCCTGCATGTGCAAATGGCGGATGAGGCGGTGCATATCGGCCCCCCGGCGGCGGCGCAATCTTACCTGGTGATCGAGAAAATTCTTGATGCTGTCAAGCAGACCGGGGCCGAGGCGGTCCATCCGGGCTATGGGTTCCTGTCGGAAAACAGCAGCTTCGCCAATGCGCTGGCAGAATCGGGCGTTGCCTTTATCGGTCCACCGGTAAAGGCCATCGAGGTGATGGGGGACAAGATCCAGTCCAAGTTGTTTGCACAAAAGGCCGGGGTGAATGTGATCCCCGGTCATACGGCGGAAGTGGCCGATGCAAACGAGGCCGTGCGAATCTCGGGCGAGATCGGCTATCCGGTGATGATAAAGGCCTCGGCAGGCGGCGGCGGCAAGGGGATGCGCATTGCCTTTAGCGAGGCAGAGGTTGCGCAGGGCTTTGAATCCTCGCGCTCGGAAGCCAGGGCCTCGTTTGGTGATGACCGGATTTTCATTGAAAAATATATCGAGCAGCCGCGCCATATTGAAATTCAGGTGCTGGCGGATACCCATGGCCATGTCATCCATCTGAATGAGCGTGAATGTTCCATCCAGCGGCGCAACCAGAAGGTCGTGGAAGAAGCGCCCAGCTCTTTTGTTGATGGGCAAATGCGCGCCACCATGGGGGCGCAGGCTGTAGCTCTCGCCAGGGCCGTGGATTATACCAGCGCCGGCACGGTGGAGTTCATCGTCGACAAGGATCACAATTTCTACTTCCTGGAAATGAACACGAGATTGCAGGTGGAGCATCCGGTGACCGAGCTGATTACCGGGGTTGATCTGGTGGAGCAGATGATCCGGGTTGCGGCGGGCGAGGAATTGCAGCTTGCGCAGGAAGATATCGGGATTACCGGCTGGGCGATTGAATCGCGGCTTTATGCCGAAGATCCTTATCGTGGCTTCCTGCCGTCAACCGGGCGGCTTGTCTATTACCGTCCGCCTGAGGAGGGAATTGCCAAGGGGGTGACGATTCGCAATGACACCGGGGTTTATGAAGGCGGTGAGATTCCGGTTCATTACGATCCGATGATCGCCAAGCTGTGCGTCCATGCGCCGGACCGGCTTTGCGCTACCGAGGCCATGGGGTATGCGCTTGACAGCTTTGTCATTGAGGGCATTGGCCATAATATCCCGTTCCTGGGGGCGCTGATGCGTCATGAGAGATGGCGGCGCGGCGATATTTCCACCAATTTCATCGCGGAGGAATATGCGGACGGGTTTCATAATGCAGAACCTGATGCTGATGAAGCGGTTCGTCTTGCTATCGTGGCGGCGCATATGAACCGGGTGCTGAGTGACCGGCGTGGCCATATTTCCGGCCAGATGCGGGCGCGTGATTTTGCTTTTGCGGATCGGCGGGTGGTTGTTATTGGCGATCAGGCCATCAAAGTGGAGATGGAGTTTATCGCGCCGGATCAATGGAGCGTGAGCTGTGATGGGGGCAAGACGCCTTATATGCTCAAGAGTGGCTGGAGGCCGGGCGATCTCTTGTGGAACGGGCGGATTGATGGGGAGAAAATCGCGGTTCAGTTTCAAAAGCTTCCCGGTGGTTTTGTCCTGGGCCATGGTGGTTTGCGGATCAAGGCTTTTGTGTATTCCGATTTTGAGGCGCAGATGGCGCGCCTGATGCCGGTCAAGCTTCAGGCGGACATGTCAAAATACCTGCTTTGCCCGATGCCGGGGCTCGTGGTGTCCATCGCGGTGGAAGAAGGGCAGGAGGTCAAGGCCGGACAGACCCTGAGCGTGATCGAGGCCATGAAGATGGAAAATGTCCTGAAGGCCGAGCGCGACGGGGTGGTGGCCAAAGTCAATGCCCATCCAGGAGACAATCTTTCTGTGGACGAGGTTATTCTTGAATTTGAGTGACCGGGCGGCGCGCTTGAGATATTGATTCAACAGCTTGCCAGAATGATTCGGCTTTTTCTTGTAACTTGTTGTTATGTCTCGCGAAAACCGTTGGTAATCGGGTAGCGTCGGTCACGGCCAAAATTGCGGGTGGAGATTTTGACCCCCGGGGCGGCCTGGCGGCGCTTGTATTCGGCGATATGGAGCATATGGGCAATGCGGCGCACGGTTTGCTCGTCATGTCCTCTTGCGACGATATCGGAAACCGGGTGTTCGTTTTCTATGAGGCTGTACAGGATATCGTCGAGTATCTCGTAAGGCGGCAGGGTGTCCTGATCTTTCTGGTTGTCGCGAAGCTCGGCGGTTGGCGGCTTGGTGATGATGTTTTCGGGCATGACCGGGCCTTCAGGACCAAGGCAGCCCCTGGGGCGCAGGCGGTTGCGCATCCGCGCCAGTTCAAAGACCTCGAGCTTGTAAATATCCTTGATCGGGTTGAAGCCGCCGTTCATATCGCCGTAGAGGGTGGCGTACCCCACTGACATTTCCGACTTGTTGCCGGTCGTTACCACCATGTTTCCCGAAGCATTGGAAAGCGCCATGAGCGCCGTGCCGCGGGTGCGGGACTGGATGTTCTCATTGGTTATGCCGGTATCGAGCCCCTTGAGCAGGGGGGTGAGCATTTGGTTGAATCCCTCAACGGCGGGCTCGATGGGCATGATGTCATAGGGAACATCCAGGGCCTTGGCGCAGCGGGCGGCGTCATCAAGGCTTTCGGAACTGGTAAAACGGTAGGGCAACATGATGCAGTGGACGCGGTCCGCGCCCAGGGCGTCAACTGCCATGGCGGCGCAAACGGCGCTGTCTATGCCGCCGGAAAGTCCCAGGACAACGCCGGGAAAACGGTTTTTTTCCACGTAATCCCTGAGGCCTGTGACACAAGCTTGCCAGATTGATTCAAGTTGTTCTTCGAGTTTTGCCTGAATACCGTCTTCGCAAACCCATGTGTTGTTGCGCTTGCGCCATGTTGTCAATTCGACAATCTGTGTCCATGTGGGAAGCTGGACCGGGCAGGAGCCATCGGGCGTCATGGCAAAGGAGGCCCCGTCAAAAACCAGTTCATCCTGCCCGCCAAGCTGGTTGACATAAAGCATGGCAAGACCGGTTTCCTTGCCACGGGCGCGCAGGTGGTCCTTGCGTTCGTGGATCTTGTTGCGGGTGAAAGGAGAGCCGTTCGGGGTAATCAGGATTTGCGCGCCGTTGGCTTTCAGGTGGCGGGCGATATCTTCGAACCACATGTCTTCACAAATCGGCAATCCGAGCTTGATGCCGCGGAAGGTGACCGGGTCGGGCAGGGGGCCAGGCTGGAAAACCCGCATTTCGTCGAAGACGCCGTAATTGGGCAAATGCACCTTGTGACGAATGGCGGCAATTTTACCCTTGTCCAGCAAAAAAACGGAATTGTGGAGTTGATCGTTTTCCAGCCAGGGCGCACCAATAAGCATGGCGGGGCCATTATCTGCCGTGTCGCGGGCCAGCTTGTTCACGGCGGTCTGGCAAGCGTCCTGAAAGGCGGGCTTGAGAACAAGATCTTCAGGAGGGTATCCGGCCAGGAACATTTCAGGATAAACGAGCAGGTCGGCCCCGGCGCGGGCCGCCCCGGCGCGGGCGGTGCGCGCCTTTTCGGCGTTCCCGGAAATGTCACCTACAACCGGGTTGAGCTGGGCAATCGCGATTTTGAGATGCTGCGTTTCCATGAGGGGTATTTAGAGCATTCAGGAACGGAACAGCAAGCCCTGCTTAAATGAATGTTTTCTGAATGTGTTGTTCCGGTTGTCTTCAGATGTACTGGCGTATGTTTGTTTTATGTTCAGATAAGAAAGAGCTTCACAGCCACACCGAAGGAGACCGATCATGTTCCGTAAAACAGCCCTCATCGCCGCCGCTTTTGCTACCACTCTTGCCTTTATGCCTGCCCAGGCGGATGCTGGTTCCCGAACCCGCCACTTTATTGGCGGCGTTGCGGCAGGGGTTGGCGGTGTCCTGCTGCTCAATGCGCTCAGCCGTCCGCATTATGGCCCGCGCTATTATGCACCTGCGCCGCGCTATTACCGGGCCGCGCCGCGTTACCGCTATTATCAGCCGGTG
The DNA here is from genome assembly GCA_964533415.1 of uncultured Hyphomicrobiales bacterium. Lineage (GTDB taxonomy): Bacteria > Pseudomonadota > Alphaproteobacteria > Rhizobiales > BM303 > BM303. The sequence continues at coordinate 19,386 of CAZHLV010000100.1, read as the reverse complement.
AGAGCCTGCCGCTCAACCAGTGCGGCCTTAAGGAAACTGAGCCGGCGCGGGTTCCACAGCTTCCACAATATCCGCTACAAAGCCTACACCACAAAGGTCAAGGCCTGGAGAGCCGGTGTTCACTACCAGATCAAGGTCAACCGGTGCAGCGGCAATATCATCTGGAGCCAGGCGATTTAAAGCATCCCAAAAAGTGTACGCGGTTTTTGGATAAAATGATGCGGCAGGAAAGAGCATCATTCCAAAAAGTGTACGCGGTTTCTGGATAAAATGATGCGGTAAAAAAGGGCTGGAGCCTTAAAACAACGGTGCAACAAGAAACAAGGTCGCGAGGAGGCCCCCAACCGTTAAAGGAAAACTGCCGTCATGTCATGAACCCGTCCGGGGTGATCTCCGGGCGGGTCTTTCTTTGTCTTTGCAGAGAGTGGGGGAGAACAGCGGCGGGGAGGGGATATTCTCTCCGTCGATCGTAACGCTATTCCCGGAGATCCTGGCCCGGCCTTCGGCGACGAGGCGCAGGGCGAGAGGATAGAGCTTGTGTTCGGCCTGTAATACCCTTGCTGCCAGATCGCCGGGGGTATCGCCTTCATGGACCTGAACCGCGGCCTGGGCGATGATGGGGCCTGAATCCATTTCGGTGCGGACAAAATGCACTGAGCAGCCGGTGATTTTCACGCCTTCCGCGATTACCCGTTCATGAGAGTGCAATCCCTTGTAGGCGGGCAGCAGGGAGGGGTGGATATTGATCTGGCGGTCGTGCCATTTATCCACGAATCCCTTGGTCAAAAGGCGCATGAAACCGGCATTGCAGACCAGTTCAACCCCGTGCTCCATGAGGGCGTTATGCAAATCAACCTCGAATGCCTCGCGGCTTTCATAGGTCTTGTGGTCAATGACCAGAGCCGGAAGGCCATGGTGGCGGGCATATTCAAGGCCAAGGGCATCCGGGCGATTGGAGATGATAACGGCAACACTTGCCGGGTAATCCGGGGTCTTGCAGGCTTCCACAAGGGCTTGCATGTTGGAGCCGCGGCCAGAGATGAGAATGCCGATTTTCACGATTTCAGCTCCAGTGTCCCGCTATAATGGACCCGGGGCTGGCCTGATCCTTTTGTGATCGTGCCGATGATTGTGGCGTTTTCCCCGGTATCCTTGAGTATTTGCATGATATGAGCGGCTTCATCGGCGCTGGCTATGAGGGCCATGCCAATGCCGCAGTTGAAGGTGAGGAGCATTTCGTCTTGCGCGATCTTGCCGGTGTCACTGAGCCAGCCGAATACCGGCGCGGGGGCGAGGGCGTTGAGGTCAATTTGCGCGTCCATGCCGACGGGCAGGATACGTGGGATGTTCTCGGTAATTCCGCCGCCGGTAACATGGGCAAGCGCCTTGATGCCGGATGTATTGCGCAGGACCTTGAGCAGGGGCTTGACATAAATGCGAGTCGGGGTGAGCAGGGCTTTGCCAAGAGTTGTTCGGGGAGCAAAAGGCGCGGCGTCCCGGTAATCGAGGCCGGAGATTTCCACCAGCTTGCGCACCAGGGAAAATCCGTTGGAATGAATCCCCGATGAGTCCAGACCCAATATCACATCGCCCGTGGCGATATCACGGCGCGGCAGCACGTTGTTTCGATTGACGGCGCCAACCGCGAATCCCGCCAGATCGTATTCGCCCGGCTCATACATGCCGGGCATTTCGGCTGTTTCCCCGCCAATCAGGGCGGCGCCGGCCTGCTTGCAGCCCTCTGCAATGCCGGAGATTACCGACTCGGCTTCTCCAGCCTGCAATTTGCCAGTGGCGAAGTAATCGAGGAAAAAGAGCGGTTCGGCCCCTTGCACCACGAGGTCATTGACGCACATGGCGACCAGGTCAATACCGACGGTGTCGTGCTTCTGGCAGGCAAAGGCGAGCTTGAGCTTGGTGCCAACCCCGTCATTGGCGGCAACCAGGAGCGGGTCTTCGTAGCCGGCGGCTTTTAAGTCAAACAGCCCGCCAAAGCCGCCAAGCCCGGCTTCAGACCCTGGCCTTGCGGTTGCCTTTGCCATGGGGCCTATGGCCTTGACGAGGGCGTTTCCCGCCGCAATATCAACCCCGGCCTGTTTATAGGTGAGGCCGTCTTTGGTCTTTGAGGTTTCGGTCACGATCAGATCCGCAAAAATTTAACATGAAAAATTCCTGTCCGGGGTGTAAACCAGCCCTGCTGCGGGTTCAAGGCTGTTGATGGGATTGTATGCCCGTATCACACAGGAAACTTGCCTTCGCGCCTTGCCCGGCCCAATACTGGCGCAAAACAGGAGATAAAAACATGAGCTCATCAACCCGGCGCAATGCGCCCCTTGGTTTTGCGACCCGCGCCATTCATTTCGGTTATGATCCGCTGGAGCATGACGGGGCGCTCAACCCGCCGGTTTATTTTTCCTCGACCTTTGCCTTTGGCAGTTCGAATGAAGGTTCGGAGCGCTTTGCCGGCGAGGCGGAGGGCTATGTCTATCACCGGGTGGGCAATCCGGGAGTTTCGGTTCTGGAGGCGCGCCTTGCCGAGCTTGAAGGGGCCGAGGCCGGGCTGGTGACCTCTTCGGGGATGGGGGCGATTTCATCGCTGTTCTGGACACTGTTAGGGGCTGGTGATGAGATATTGGCAGACAAGACCCTCTATGGCTGCACCTTTTCCCTGTTGCAGCATCACACGGAAAAATTTGGCATCACGCACCGGTTTATCGACATGTCTGATCCGGCGGCGCTGGAGGCGGCGATCTCGGAAAAAACGAAAATCGTGTTTTGCGAGACTCCGGCCAATCCCAATATGCGGGTAATTGACCTGGCGGCAATCGGGGCGATTTGCCGCGAATCCGAAGCGTGTTTTGTTGTCGACAATACCTATTGCACACCATATTTGCAGCGGCCATTGGAGCTTGGAGCCGACCTGGTGGTGCATTCGGCGACAAAGTATCTTGGCGGGCACGGGGATTTGCTGGCCGGGGCGGTTCTGGGCGGCAAGGAGTTGATCGACCGGATCCGGTTTGAGGGGATCAAGGAACTGACCGGGGCGATGGTGTCGAGCTTTGACGCCTTCTTGATCTTGAGGGGGCTGAAAACCTTGCAGCTTCGCATGGACCGGCATTCGCAAAGCGCGCTGAAGCTGGCGAATGATCTTGAGGCGCATGAGGCGGTTGACGAGGTTTTTTATCCCGGTCTTGCCTCTTCGTCTTATCATGAACTTGCCAGGCGGCAGATGAACCAGTTTGGCGGGATGATCGCGCTGGAGCTTAAAGGCGGCTTGCAGGCCGGGCGAGCGTTCATGGATGCGCTTGATATCGTAACCTCGGCGGTGAGCCTTGGGGATGCGGAAACCCTTGTGCAGCACCCGGCCAGCATGACCCACGCAACCTATGCGCCTGAAGAGCGCATCAAGCACGGCTTTACCGATGGGCTGATCCGCATTTCCGTTGGCCTTGAAGATTACGAGGATCTAAAAGCCGATATTCTCGGGGCGCTCAATGCCCTGGTGTGAGGGGAATTCATCAGGGCAATCGGGTGAAAAAAACACCCGTTTTCCGGTGGTTTCGGACGTCATTCCTGCGGAGGCAGGGATCCAAGCCGGGTGTCCAGGGCTTATAGATATCCCTTTTTGGATTCCTGCCTTCGCAGGAATGACGGTTTTGTTTGGCCTGTTAGTCTAAAAAACATTGATTAAACAGATGGTTATTCGGTTCACTCATGTAGTTTGTATCTTTCTTGAGGTTCACCCGATTGCCTGGGGAATTCATTTTAAGGCGTTGGGTTTTTCCGCCCATGGTTTATAGTGCAGCGATTATTGAACGGGGCGTTATGATCGAGGGAAGTTGTGCCGTTATGTTAGCTGGATTTTTTCATCGCCTGCTGCGCGGGGTTTGCCGGGGGGGCTTTGTTTTGGCCACCGGGCTTTTGTTGTTTTTGAGCTATGGGGCGCCGCCGCTTATGGCGGACCCGTTTACAATTTCTAATGTTCCGGTCAAGGCTACGGCAAAAGATGCTGCTGCGGCCAAGACGGTTGCGCTGCAAAAAGGGCAAAGAGAAGCCTTCCGGCGGCTCATCAACCGCTTGACCCGCCCGGCGGACAGGCAGTATCTGCCAAAGGTGAAAAACGAGGATATTGAATCCCTTGTGGCAGGCTTTTCACTTTCTGATGAAAGGCCAAGCCCGAAAAATTACCAGGCCAGGATGACCGTGCGATTTATCGGCGGCAATGTGCGCGAGTATCTGGAGAATTACGGGGTTCCCATTGCCGATGTTACCGCAACGCCGGTTTTGCTGATCCCGCTTCTTGATGAGGGGGGCAAGGTTGAACTTGATCCGGGTAATGACTGGTTTGAGGCATGGAGCGCGCTTGATCTTGAAAATACCCTAACGCCGATCCTGCTTCCGGTTGGCGATGCCAGCGATCTTTCCGTTGATCCGGCGCAGTTGGCGCAGGGGCGCCCTGAAGATCTTGAAATGCTCAAAGAGCGCTATTCGGTTTCCGGGGTCCTGGTGGCGGTTGCCAAACCACGCGGGGCGGGTAACGTGCTGGCTTTCTTGAAGGGTAATTCATCCCTGGGGCGGGTGGAGTTTGAAAATACCTATGCCAGCAAGGCGGGCCGGGAAGACGCCATGCGCACCGCGGCGCAGGGGATTGTCCAACGGCTTGAAAACCGGTGGAAGAATGCCAATGTGTCAGCAAATACCGGGGCCAGCGAAACACTTGTTGTTTCGGTGCCGTTTCGTGGCTTGAACGAATGGATTATCATCCGCAAACGCCTGAATACGATCCCTGGCGTTGCCAAGATGGATATTCGCGCCATGACCGCCAGAGGCGCGCATGTTATCCTGACCTATTCAGGATCAATCGAGCAGCTGACCCGGGAGATGGAGCAGCGGAATCTGGAAATGACCGACCAGGGGCAGTTCTGGGAGCTCAGAGCTTATTAAAACCATACGGTCTTCAATCTGGACTGAACAGGAATAGCCAGCGCGTGAACATACCCAATACGATTACCATTGTCCGTATCATCCTGGTGCCGATTATCGTTTACCTGATGATAGCGGGGGCCTTTTTGCCGGCTTTCTGGCTGTTTATCCTTGCCGGGATTTCTGATGGTATTGACGGGTTTGTCGCCAAGCGTTTTCACATGCAGACCGAGCTTGGCGCGTATCTTGATCCGGTGGCGGACAAGGCGCTTCTGGTGAGCATTTTTGTCACTCTTGGCGTGGGCAAGCAATTGCCGGTGGCGCTTGTCTTGCTGGTGGTCAGCCGCGATATCTTGATTATCGGGGCGGTTTTGCTCTCCTGGCTACTGGAACGGCGGGTGGAAATGGCGCCCTTGATGGTATCCAAGGTCAATACCACCTTGCAGATCATGCTGGCCGGGGCGGTGCTGGCCAATCATGGCTTTGACCTTCACATGCAAATGTCGATTTCGGCCTTGATCGTTGCCGTGAGCATTTTTACCATCTGGTCTGGCGCCAGCTACATGATTGGCTGGGTGCGCCATATGGCAAATTACGAGGAACCACTTCGCAAAACTGCCCCGGTCACCTCTGTGGACAAGGCAAAACTGGCGGCCAAACCGATGCGTGGTGAAGTTTCATGAGCCTGAAACAACAGCTCATATTCTGGCTGGGGGCGCTTGGCGTCACCATCATTGTGCTGATTTTCCTGCGCGGGATGCTGCTGCCTTTCGTGGCGGGGATGATCCTGGCCTATCTGCTGGACCCGATTGCCGACAAGCTGGAGGGCTGGGGGTTGGGGCGGGTTCTGGCCTCCTCGCTCATTCTTGGTTTTGCCCTGATTATATTCGCCCTGGCGCTGCTGATCCTGATCCCGGTTCTGGGTAAGCAAATGAGCGCCTTTGCGGAGAATTTACCGAATTATTTCAAGTCTCTGGAGACACTTGTCGTTACTTATGGCGGCAAGTGGCTCTCGCCTTTCCTGAACGGGGACTTGAAAGCCCTGAGCGGGAATATGAGCGCCATTACTGCCAAGGGGGTGAGCTGGCTGGGGAGCTTGCTGCAATCCTTGTGGAGTGGCGGCATGGCGCTGGTGAATATCATTTCCCTGTTGGTGGTGACGCCGATCGTGGCGTTTTACATGCTGGTGGACTGGGACCGGATGGTGGAAAAGGTCGATAGCTGGCTGCCGCGGGACCATGCGCCGGTGATTCGCCAGATTGCCGCTGATATTGACAAGGCTATTGACGGGTTCTTGCGTGGACAAGGCGCAGTTTGTCTCTTGCTGGGGGCGTTTTACGCTATCGGGCTTTCGCTCGCGGGGCTTAAATTTGGCCTTCTGATCGGGCTTGGCGCGGGGCTTATCAGCTTTGTCCCCTATGTCGGCTCGATTATCGGGCTGGTGGTGTCCCTCGGTGTGGCGCTGTTCCAGTTCTGGCCAGACTGGGTGATGATTACGGTTGTTCTGGGGATTTTTACCGCCGGGCAGTTTCTGGAGGGCAATATTCTCTCGCCCAAGCTGGTCGGTTCATCGGTTGGCCTGCATCCTGTCTGGTTGATGTTCGCGCTGTTTGCCTTTGGCTACCTGTTTGGTTTTACCGGCATGTTGATGGCGGTGCCGCTGGCGGCGGCCTTCGGGGTGGTGCTGCGGTTCTTCTTGCGGCAATATCTGGCCTCTCCGGTTTATCTGGGCGGCGGCGGGCCGCCGGGTGAGCATGAAGATGACAAGACATAACCGGCAAAATGCGCACCCGCTGCGCGAGCGGCAATTGACGCTGGATTTGCCTCATCTGCCGGCCATGGGGATCGAGGATTTCTGCCTGAGCGAATGCAACCGCGAGGCCTTGGCGTTCATTGACCGCTGGCCGGACTGGCCTTCACTTTTGGGGATTCTGGCCGGACCCAAGGGAAGCGGCAAGTCGCATCTGGGGGAAATCTGGAAGACCATGAGCGGGGCGCTGAAGGTTAGCGCGCCGGAGCTGGAAACCGCGAATGTGCCGGGTCTGCTGGCGCAGGATGCCTTGCTGATCGAGGATGCGCATTTGCCGGGGCTTGATGAAGAGGCGTTGTTTCATGCCCTGAACTGGGGGCAGGAGCATCAGGCGCATATCCTGATTACCTCTTCCTCGTGGCCGGTAGAGTGGGGGGTGCGGCTGCCAGATCTCAAATCGCGGCTGCTGGCGGCGCCGTTGGTGGAACTGCATGAGCCGGATAATGCGTTGTTGTGCATGGTTCTGGTGAAGCTGTTCGCTGACCGGCAGCTTTTTGTGGATGCCTCCATGATTGAATACCTGGTGGCGCGCATGGAACGTTCCCTGGGCAGTGCGGCGGTTCTTGTGGAGGCGCTGGACAAGGAAGCGCTGGCGCAAAAACGCGCCATCACCAAGCCCTTGGCGGCGCATGTCCTGGAAAGCCTGCATAAACGATAAATACCGGAGATATTCATTGACCTGCTCGCAAAAACAAGAAGCGCAAGAGAACAGGATTGGAGATTTTGGGCCTGGGCGTTTTATCAATCGCGAGCTGTCCTGGTTGCGGTTCAACATGCGGGTGCTTGAAGAGGCGCGCAATCCGGCCCATCCGTTGTTTGAGCGCTTGAGGTTTTTGTCAATTTCCGCCACCAACCTGGACGAGTTTTACATGGTTCGGGTGGCCGGGCTTTATGGCCAGGTGCAGGCAGGAATCGAGACACGCAGCCAGGATGGTCTGACCCCGGCGGAACAACTTGAGCATATTGATGCACTAACAGACCGGCTTATTGGCGAGCAGCAAAAACAATGGGAGAAGTTGCGGGCTGATCTGGAAAAGGCCGGGATTTTCCTGCTGACCCCGGGAAAGCTCAATCCCAAATCCCGTGAATGGATGGAGAATTATTTCCTGGAACGGATTTTCCCCGTTTTGACGCCGCTGGCGATTGACCCGGCGCATCCGTTTCCCTTCATTCCCAACCTGGGGTTCTCGCAGGCCTTGCAACTGCGCCGCAAGAGCGATGGCAAGCCGATGAATGCCCTGCTGCCCATTCCCCACTCCTTGCAGCGTTTCATTCGCCTGCCGGACAAGGTCGTGGATGGCAAGGCCGGGCAGGGGCAGATTTTTTATATCAGCCTTGAAAATGCCATTGGCATGTTTATCGGGCAGCTTTTCCCCGGTTACGAGGTGGTGGGGCAAGGGTCATTCCGCATTATCCGCGATTCGGATATCGAGATCGAGGAAGAAGCCGAGGATCTGGTCAGGCTGTTTGAATCGGCGCTCAAACGCCGCCGCCGTGGCTCGGTTATCCGGCTTGAAATCGATGCTTCCATGCCCCAGCGCCTGCGCAAATATGTGGCTGCTGAACTGCATGTGGGCAAGAATGCCCAGGTTATTCTGGAGGGCGTGGTGGGTTTTGCCGAAGTTTCGCAGCTTATTGCCGATGACCGGCCGGACCTGGTGTTCGCGCCCTATACGCCGCGTTTTCCGGGGCGGATTCGCGATCATGGCGGGGATTGTTTCGCGGCGATCCGGGAGAAGGACATGATTGTCCATCATCCCTATGAGAGTTTTGACGTGGTGTTGCGGTTTCTGCGGCAGGCGGCATCTGACCCGGATGTGATTGCCATCAAGCAAACCCTTTACCGCACCTCACAGGATTCGCCCATTGTCCAGGCGCTGAGCGAGGCGGCTGAATCGGGCAAGTCGGTTACCGCGGTGGTGGAGCTCAAAGCGCGCTTTGACGAGGCGGCCAATATCAAATGGGCGCGTGACCTGGAGCGGGCCGGGGTGCAGGTGGTCTATGGGTTCATGGACTGGAAGACCCATGCCAAGGCTTCGCTGGTGGTGCGCAAGGAGGGGAAGAATTTGCGCTCTTACGTGCATCTGGGAACCGGGAATTATCACCCCGTGACGGCGCGAATCTATACCGATCTTTCCCTGTTCACGATCCATCCGGCGATAGGCCGCGACGTGGCGCGGTTGTTCAATTTTGTCACCGGCTACGGGGAGCCGCGCGAGCTTGAAAAGCTCAGCATCTCGCCGCTGGGGCTGCGCCGGAAATTGCTGGCCAATATCGAGGATGAAATTGCCCATGCAAAAGCCGGGCGTCCGGCGCAAATCTGGGCCAAGATGAATTCGCTGGTTGATCGCAGGATCATTGATGCGCTGTACCGGGCCAGCAATGCGGGGGTGCAGATTGATCTGGTGGTGCGCGGTATTTGCTGCTTGCGCCCTGGTGTGAAGGGCTTGTCGGAGAATATCCGGGTGTCCAGTATTGTCGGGCGGTTTCTGGAACATTCGCGGATTTGCTGTTTTGGCTGCGGTGAGGGCTTGCCTTCACGTAAGGCTAAAGTCTATATCTCTTCGGCAGACTGGATGCCGCGAAATCTGGATCGCCGGGTTGAATCCCTTGTGCCGGTCCTGAACCCGACTGTTCATGAACAGGTGCTTGACCAGATCATGGTGGCCAATCTGAAAGATAATCAGCAATGCTGGTTTTTGGGGCCCGATGGAAACTGGCAGCGGGTGAATGCGGGCAACAGTGATCCTGCGTTCAGCGCGCATAAATATTTCATGACCAACCCCAGCCTGTCGGGGCGGGGCCGGGACCTTGAACATCCCCTGGCCCAGGCTGAAAACGAAAACAAAGACCAAGAGCTATATGACTGATTTTTTTGATACTTCTTATGCACCGGGGCGCTTGATTGATGTTGAGCCGGTGGCGGTTGTGGATATCGGCTCCAACTCGGTGCGGATGGTTGTTTATGAAGGCGCGCACCGGGCGCCGGCACCGTTTTTCAATGAAAAGGCCCTGTGCGGCCTGGGGGCTTCGGTGGCCAGCACCGGCAAGCTCGGCAAGAAAAGCATGGCGGCGGCGCTGGCGGCGCTGCGCCGGTTTCGCATGATTGCCCGCCAGATCGGGGTGGTGAAAAAATACGTGATCGCCACGGCGGCGGTGCGTGATGCGGATAATGGCGCGGATTTCATCTCGCGGGGGGAAGAGGCGATTGGCGCAAAAATCTCTGTTCTTTCCGGAAAGAAAGAAGCCAAGATGGCCGGGTTTGGCATTTTATCGGGGATACCCGAGGCCAATGGCCTTGTGGGGGATATGGGCGGTGGCTCGCTGGAGCTGATTGGCGCGTCCAAGGGCGAGCTGACTTCCGGCGTCACCACGCCACTGGGCGGGTTGCGGCTCATGGATGAGGCGGGCGGCTCGGTTGAGCGGGCCGAGGAGATTATCAGCAAGGCGCTAGAAGACCAGCCGCTTCTGGAGGCCAATAAGGGCTTGCCGTTTTATGCGGTTGGCGGCTCGTGGCGCATGTTGGCGCGAATTCACATGTTGCATCATGATTATCCGCTGCATGTCTTGCACCATTACACCATTCCGGCGGTGGATGTGCTTGATCTTACCCGGCTGGTGAAGGGCTCGAAGCTCTCGTCACTGCTGCAAATTCCCGGGGTATCGGCGGCGTGGGCGCGAACCCTTCCCTATGCCGCGGCGGTGCTTGAACGGCTGATGGTGCTCACCGAGGCTGAAGATGTGGTGATTTCGGCGCTCGGGGTGCGTGAGGGGGTTTTGTATTCAAAGCTGAGCCGGGAGGAAAAACAAGAAGACCCCCTGCACAGCGCCTGTCAGGACCTGGCGGTTTTGCGGGCGCGTTCGCCGCGCCATGTGCAGGAGCTTTGCGAATGGACGGATAAACTTTTTGAAGGGAAGGGGGCGCCGTCCGAGACCGCGCAGGAGCGGCGGCTGCGCCATGCGGCTTGTCTCCTGGCAGATATCGGCTGGCGGGCGCACCCGGATTATCGCGGGGAGCAAAGCCTCAATATTATCGCCAACGGGGCATTTATCGGGCTTAACCATTCGGGCCGCGCATTTCTGGCGCTGACGATCTTCTACCGCCACGAGGGGCTGATCGGCGAGGTTTTAAGCCCGCGTTTGCGCCTGCTCACCGATATGCGCGAGATGCAGCGCGCCCGCATGCTGGGGGCGGCGCTGCGCGTGGCCTACATGATTTCGGCGGCCATGCCCAAGGTTATCAATCATACCGGGTTGTTTTATGAAGATGACAAGCTGGTTTTGAAAATGCCGCCCGCCATGGCGGATTTGCGCGCCGAGCGGCTGGGCAAGCGCCTGGATACCCTCGCGGCCCTGCTGGACCGTGAAGGCGAGGTGCGGATCGAGGCCTGAGAGTCCGGCTTTCGGGTTCATGCTTTCAGGGTTGCCTCCCGGATCCGGTCAGGGCAGTGAGCTCAGTCCTCTACGGCTGATCTTGCGGCCTTGGCGATCATTTCCGGGGTGATGCGAAGTTCGTCCTCCAGGGGCGGAGCGTAGGGAACCGGCACGCGCGGCGAGCCGAGGCGCTGAATGGGAGCTTTTAAATTCCCGTGGCAGGTTTCGGCTGCCCGGGCGGCAATTTCCGCACCAAAGCCCGAGGTTGTCACGGCTTCTTGCACGATCACCAGGCGGCCAGTCTTGCGCAGGGAGGCGAAGACGGCCTCTTCATCCCACGGCCACAGGCTGCGCAGGTCAATGACTTCAGCCTCAATGCTTTCTCCGGCCAGTCTGTCGGCAGCCTTGGAACATTCGTGAACCATGGCGGACCAGCTTACCAGCGTGATGTCGTTTCCTGCTCTGACGATATTGGCCTTGCCGATGGGGGCAAGCTCATCCATGCCGCCGGGAACCTCGCCTTCCATGGACCACAGATTTTTATGCTCCAGAAAGACCACCGGGTCATCGCAGCGGATGGCGGATTTGAGCAACCCCTTCACATCGGCCGGGGTGGCCGGGGCCAGCACCACGAGGCCGGGGATATGGGTGTACCAGCTTTCCAGGGATTGCGAATGCTGGGCGGCGAGATAGCCCCACATGCCTACCGGTTCGCGCACCACCAGAGGGGCGCGGGCCTGGCCGCCGAACATGTAGCGCGCCTTGGCGGCCTGGTTGACCAACTCGTCCACGGCGCAAAGGGCAAAATCGGAAAACCGCATTTCCACAACCGGGCGGGTGCCGGTCATGGCGGCGCCAAGAGCGGCGCCCATGATGGCGGATTCCGATATCGGCGTGTCGGCAATGCGATCGGGGCCGAATTCACCTTGCAAACCTTTATACTGGCCGAAAACCCCGCCACGGCCCAGATCCTCACCTAGCGCCCAGACGCTCGCATCGCGCTGCATTTCCTCGCGCAGGGCCGCGATGGCAGCATCTACATAACTCGTCTTGCTCATGTTCTTGCTCCCGCCGCGCCCAGGTCCTGCACGTCTTCGTAAGTTATGCTCCTGTCGGGCCAAGGAGCCCTGGCGGCGTTTTCCCTGATCCGGCGCATTTCGGCGGCAACCTCCTTTTCGATGGCGATAATGTTGCTTTCATCAACATTTGCATTTCTGAGCAGTTCCGCGCAGGCCGGGAGCGGATCGCCCTCTATTCCCTTGGCTGCTTCATCCGGATCACGGTAGGCCGCCGGGTCGGTTCCGGTGTGGCCGCCATGGCGATAGGTGCAGCAATGCAGGAAATAGGGACCGCTGCCGCTTTTGATGGCGCAAATGGCGGCCCCGGCAGCCTCATCGACGGCGAGAATGTCATTGCCGTTGATGCTTGTGCCGGCAAGGCCAAGGCTTTGGGCGCGGGCCAGCGGGCCGGGACCGGAAAGAACGGTGCTGGTTTTAGTGGTGGCGGACCATTGATTGTCCTCGCAGATGAACAGGACGGGCAGATCAAAGGCTTTGGCCCAGTTCAGCCCTTCCAGGAAGGGGCCGCGATTGGTGGCGCCATCACCAAAGAAACAGGCTACAACGGCGTTTTTGCCGCGCAGTTTCAGGGCATGGGCGGCGCCGGCAGCGATGGTGATATTGGTGGCGACCACGCCGTTCGCGCCCAACATGCCAATGGAAAAATCGGCAATGTGCATGGAGCCGCCCTTGCCGCGGCAGGTGCCGCCCTCGCGGCCAAACAGCTCGCGCATCATGGCCTCGGGGTCCGCGCCCTTGGCCAGGGTGTGGCCGTGGCCGCGATGGGTGGAGAGCAGCAGGTCATCTTTTGCCAGGTGAGCGCATACCCCGACAGGGACGGCTTCTTGCCCTATGGAGGGGTGGATGAAGCCCGGCACCAGCCCGTCGGCAATGGCGTGAACCGCTTCGCTTTCAAAAAGGCGAATGCGCAGCATCTGCCGGTAATGGCTCTTAAGCCGTTCAATATCCAGATTATTTTTAGTCTTGGTCAAAAGCGTCGCCCCCGAAATGAATTTGCGATTTGCATCGTATTGAGGCTTTTGATTTTGTCAAAGGCTGATTTGCGCGAAGAGTGGGATATGCCGCTCAAGGTACATCCTGGCATGTGCAGTGGCCTGGTCTGGTTGTGCCGTGGAGCATTTTATCTTTTTACCCGCTATTTCAGGGGCTTGCGTTCAGGTATTTTAGCGGCAAGAATACAGTTTGAGGGAAGGGGCCTATGGGCGGATTTGCAAGCCGGATAAATGAAGTGCTCGGGCAACAGGTACGAAGCAACCTGGGGATGTTTCTGGCCGGGCGGCAGCCTTTGATCTGGTTGCTTTCGGTTTTTGTCGGTCTCGGAGTGGCTTATGCCGCCTTGCTGTTCAGGATGGGAATCGGGCTTGTTCAACTCTCCTGGCTTGGCACCATATCGGAGCGGGTGGGTTCAAAAGCGGCTCTGCTGCCGTGGTGGTTGATACTGGCGGCGCCGGTAACGGGCGGGTTGATCGTGGGGATGATGCTGAAATTCATCATTACCAATAAACGACCCGAAGGTGTGGCGGATGTCATTGAAGCACGGGCAATCCGGGGTGGGCGCATTCCCTTGCGGCAGGGGCTTTACAGCGCGCTGGTGACGGTCATTTCCCTTGGCAGTGGGGCTTCGGCAGGGCGGGAGGGGCCGGTTGTCCATCTGGGGGCAACCATTGCCTCGGGGGTTGCACGGTATTTTGAACTTCCCGCCGGATCGGTGCGCAACCTGCTGGGCTGCGGCGTGGCGGCGGCGGTGGCGGCCTCGTTTAACGCGCCGATTGCCGGGACTTTATTTGCCCTTGAGGTGGTGCTGGGGCATTACGCCATGCGCGCCTTTGTGCCGGTGGTGATCTCCTCGACCGTGGCGGCGGTGATTACCCGGATTCATCTGGGGGAATTCCCCGCTTTTGTCCTGCCCCATTACAACATTGCGAGCTATTATGAGTTTGGTGCGTTTGCTATTCTTGGTCTGACCTGTGCCTTTGTCGCCATAGCTTTTCAGTTTGCTATTCACCTGGCGCAAAAAGCCGCTGACGTGATTGATCCGCCCATATGGCTGCGACCTGTTATCGGCGGGTTTATGGTTGGTTGTATCGGAATTTTTTTCCCGCATATCCTTGGCGTTGGTTATGAGGCCACGGATATGGCCCTGAAAGAATATTTTCCTCTTGCCGTATTGATATCGCTGATGTTTGCCAAGATGATTGCCACGGCCATTACACTGGCCAGCCGGTTTGGCGGCGGTATTTTCAGCCCTTCGCTTTACCTGGGGGCCATGGCGGGCGGGGCTTTTGGCATTATAGCAGCGTCGTTTTATCCTGATCTGGCTTCAAATTCAGGGCTTTACGCCATTTTGGGCATGGGCGGGGTGGCGGCGGCGGTTCTGGGGGCACCGATCTCCACCACCTTGATTATTTTTGAACTGACTGGCGGGTTTGATCTGGCTATCGCGCTGTTGCTGATTATCACGATTTCATCCGGATTGACCCAGGCCATTCATGGGCGCTCGTTTTTTCACTGGCAACTTGGCGGGCGCGGGCTGTTTTTGATCGATGGTCCCCACAAGCATATTGTGCATACCCTGCGGGTGCTTGATTTCATGGAGCTGGTGGAAAAGAGCGAGGTGGGGGCTGAAGGGGGTCTTGAAGCGGATAGCCCGCGCTTTCTGGCTTCAGATACCCTGGAGGCAGCGCTTCGTGTTTTTGACTCTTCAGGCCTTGCCCGGATTGCCGTGGTGGATTCAGAAGATAATGACCACGTCATTGCCTGGGCGACGCGTCTTGATGCCATTGAGGCTTATAACGCGGCGCTTATCCAGGCCAATGTGGAGGCGTATCGCTAAAGCAACGCGCGTTCAAGTGAACGCCTATCGTTGCTCTATCTACTTGATATCGATCAACTTATCTGCATTCAAGCGATTCCTCTTGAACGCAGGTTGATCTAGCGGTTTTATGAAATCCGGCCAGCTTGTTGCAGCAGTTTGAAAATCCGGTAATGGCCGTTCTGCCGGGCAATTTCATAGGCTGTATCGCCGTTACTGTCTTCAAGGAACGGATCGGCGCCAAATTCGAGCAATTTGCGGACAACGGCAAGGTGGTTGCGGTCTGCCGCGATCATCAGCGCCGTGGCGCCGGATTTGTCGCGGGCATCAATATTCGCGCCACTATTGGCCAGTTTTTCAACGATCGGCGCATAACCTCTCGAAGCTGCCAGTATAAGCGCCGTGCGGCCCTTGCGATCGGTGCGTTCAAGATTACTCGTGGCCTCGATC
The DNA here is from genome assembly GCA_964533415.1 of uncultured Hyphomicrobiales bacterium. Taxonomy (GTDB): domain Bacteria; phylum Pseudomonadota; class Alphaproteobacteria; order Rhizobiales; family BM303; genus BM303. The sequence continues at coordinate 3,938 of CAZHLV010000100.1, read as the reverse complement.
AGGGTGTCCATCACCGCGAGTTGACCAAAACGGGCGGAAATCATCAGGGCATTGCGTCCGGCGCGGGTTGCGCTGTCACTTTTCGCGCCTTTGGAGATCAGCAGGGCAGCCAGTTTGGCATAGCCGCCACCGGCGGCAAGATCAAGCGGGGTCAGGCCGTTTGCCGAGCGCTGATTGATGTTTGCGCCGCGTGAAAGCAGTAATCTGGCCACTTTGCTGTGCCCGTCCTCGGCGGCTATCATCAGAGCTGTACGGCCATAAGCATTCGCGGCATCCACCGGTACACCATTGTCCAGAAGATGACGGATTGTCACCGTATCATTCGCCGCGGCAGCAAGGCGCATCCGGGCCTCCTTGCTTACCGGATCTGCGGCAACAGGCGCGAGCGGAAGCACCAGAGCGGCGAGGACGGTCACAAGAGCAAGCGTTTTCATCGAATTTCCCATATCTTCATTCCATGCCTTTTTTGTGATAGCCGTATCACAAAAGTAAAAACATTCTATAAATTAGCATTTGCTAATATTTTAATGATTCCATTGTCGAATTCAAGAGGGGGCTGTGCGACAAGCTGCCGCATCTGCCCGGATGCTGACCAGAGATCGTGAAATTGATAGGGAAAGTGGTGTTTGCGTATTCACTTCTTCACTGGACAACGTTTTTCACGGCGGCGGTCCTTTTGAACCTCTCACCGGGTCCCGATATAGCTTTTATTCTTGGACAAACGGTTCGGGGTGGGCGCTGCAGCGGATTTGCCGCCATGTTCGGAATCTGGCTGGGCGCGTTTGGCCATGTGCTCATGGCGGCGCTGGGGCTTTCGGCAATTCTGGCTACCTCCGCGTTGGCGTTTTCTGTTGTCAAATGGGCGGGGGCAGCTTACCTGATCTGGCTTGGAATCGCGGCCTTGCGCAATAATGCCCGTGTGGGGGTGTGGCTTGATCGCAGCCTTGGCTCTATCTTTGTGGCGCTTGGGGTTCGGCTGGCTCTGGAAGAGCGGTAGGCCGGGGATGATTGCCGGTAAAAGATGTTTTGGCTCAGGGCACTCGGGTTTTGTTTGAAACGTTAGGCCAAAAAACATCTGATTAAACAGATGGTTATTCGGTTCACGAATATGGTTTGACGTATCTTTCTTGAGGTTCACCCAATTGCCCTGTGTTTTGGCTTTATTTCTCCTCTCTAATCGCTGTGCATGATTCTATAATACGCATCTTATGATTCGCGAGCAGAACCCATTTCTCCCCGAAGCGGCGAGTGACCCGTTTTATCTGGATGCGCTGAACCCTGAGCAGCGCGAGGCTGTTGTCTCGCTTGACGGGCCGGTTCTGGTGCTGGCGGGGGCGGGTACCGGCAAGACGCGGGCATTGACCACAAGGCTGGCGCATCTGCTGGCCACGGGCAAGGCGCGGCCATGGGAGATCCTCGCGGTGACCTTTACCAACAAGGCAGCAAGGGAGATGAAGCAGCGTATCGGGGCGCTGATCGGCGAGACGGTTGAGGGGATGCAGTGGCTGGGCACATTCCATGCCATTTGCGTAAAGATCTTGCGCCGCCATGCCGAGCTCGTGGGGCTGAAATCGGATTTTACCATTCTTGATACCGATGACCAGATCCGGCTCTTGAAGCAGCTTGTCAAGGCGCGCAATCTTGATGAAAAGCGCTGGCCGGCGCGGCGTCTTGCCCAACTTATCGATGGCTGGAAGAATCGCGGGTTGACCCCGGACCGGCTGGGGGCCGAGGATGCGGAAAGTTTTGCCAATGGGCTTGGCGCAAAGCTTTACGGGGAATACCAGGCGCGGCTGAAAACGCTCAATGCGGTGGATTTTGGTGACTTGCTGCTGGAATGCTTGCGGCTGTTCCAGGAAAACCGGGATGTGCTGGAGAGCTACCAGATCCGCTTTGCCTATATTCTGGTGGATGAGTATCAGGATACCAATGTGGCGCAATATCTGTGGCTGCGGCTGCTGGCCCAGCGACATAGGAATGTATGCTGCGTGGGCGATGATGACCAGTCAATCTATGGCTGGCGCGGGGCGGAGGTTTCCAATATCCTGCGTTTCGAGGCCGATTTTCCCGGCGCGAAGATTATCCGGCTGGAGCGCAATTACCGCTCGACGGGGCATATTCTTGCCGCCGCTTCGCACTTGATCTCGCATAATGAAGACCGGCTTGGCAAAACCCTGCACACAAGGGATGAAGATGGCGACAAGGTGGTGCTGAAGAGCGTTTGGGACGGCGAGGAAGAGGCGCGCAGCATTGCCAATGAAATCGAGGACTTGCAGCGCGGCGGACACAGCCTGAATGAAATCGCCATCCTTGTGCGCGCCAGCTTCCAGATGCGTGAATTTGAAGAGCGTTTTCTCATGCGCGGGCTGGATTACCGGGTGATTGGCGGGCCGCGTTTCTATGAGCGCATGGAAATCCGGGACGCGGTGGCGTATTTGCAGGTTACCGCCAACCCCGATAACGATATCAAGCTGGAACGTATCATCAACACGCCGCGGCGGGGCATTGGCGCAGCTTCCGTACAGCTTCTGGCCCGCACCGCAAGGGCGCAGGGCATCTCGATGATGAATGCGGCGCGCCAGCTTATTGAAACGGATGAGATCCGGGGCAAGGCGCGCAGTTCCATTCGCGAACTGGTGATGAGTTTTGAGCGCTGGCGGGGGATGATCGAGACAACTTCGCATACACGCCTTGCTGAAATCATTCTTGATGAGTCCGGTTACACATCCATGTGGCAGGCGGACAAATCCCCCGCTGCGCCGGGGCGGCTGGAGAATCTGAAAGAGCTGGTTAACGCCATGGGCGAGTTTGAGGATTTGCCCGAGTTTCTTGAGCATGTGGCGCTGGTGATGGATACCGAGACAAACGAGCATGCCGACAAGATCAACCTGATGACCATGCATGCGGCCAAGGGGCTGGAGTTTGACACGGTGTTTTTGCCCGGCTGGGAAGAGGGGCTGTTTCCGCATCAGCGGGTGCTGGATGAAACCGGCAAGGCGGGGCTGGAGGAGGAGCGGCGGCTGGCCTATGTCTGCCTGACCCGGGCAAAAAAACGCGCGGCGGTGTTTTATACCGCGAACCGGCGCATTCATGGCTCATGGCAAACCGCATTGCCCTCGCGTTTTGTGAGCGAGCTTCCCGATGAGCATATCGAGAGTGATGCCGGACAGGAGAAAGCGCAGGATTATGGCGTTAGCCGGTTTGATGCCGTGTCCTTTGCCGCACCAAGGTCTTTTGCGGTTCCGGGGGGTAAAATTATCAAGACTTCATATGAGGCTGTTAAGGCCGCGTCTGGTTTTCAGGTCGGCGAGCGGGTGTTTCATATGAAATTCGGTTATGGCCTGATCGAAGCGGTCGAGGGTAACCGGTTGACCATCCAGTTTGAAACTTCAGGGCGCAAGCGCGTTCTGGATAATTATGTCGAGCGCCATCCATGAGTACGAGTTACGAGTTGTCACTGACCCTTGCGCAGGCGCAAGCCGAGATTTGTTCCGATGCGCTCAATGTCATTTCACAGGCCGTGGCGATAACCGATTGCGGGGAGAGCTGGCTTGTCGAGGCATGGTTCGAGGATGAACCGGATGCTGATATCGTCGAGGCCTTGCTGATCGAGACGCTTGGTGAACCGGCGCCGGATTTTTCCGTTACCCGAATTCAGGAAGAGGACTGGGTTGCCAGGTCGTTGGAGGGGCTGACACCGGTTCGCGCCGGTTTGTTTGCCGTTCATGGGCGCCATGACCGGGGGGCCTATCCGGCCAATGTGACCAGCGTTGAGATCGAGGCGGGGCTGGCCTTTGGCACCGGGCATCATGGAACCACATCGGGGTGCCTGATTGCCCTGACGAATACCCTCAAGCATTCCAAGCCGCGATCTGTCCTTGACCTGGGAACCGGTACGGGGGTGCTGGCGATTGCCGCGGCCAAGCGCTTGAAAACGG
>CAZHLV010000099.1:0-1976 GCA_964533415.1 uncultured Hyphomicrobiales bacterium | reverse complement strand
GGCCCGCATGACCGCAACCGATATATCCCGGTTCAGCAGCCACGCCAGGAAATTGATGCAGATATTCGCCGGATCCGAACCCCGGTCCCGGTCGCGTTTTGCAAAGGCGAAATCCGGATGCGCCAGAGCGCTCAGGCCTTTCCACCATTTATGGGTGCAAGCCCCCTCAAACCCCATGAGCGCCTCAACGCTGCCGGCGTGGCGGATACGGCTTTTATCACCGCGCCCTATGGTCTTGTTGAGCATCAGCAAGGCGTCCATGACCGCTTCGGGCCTGTCTTCGCGGTTTGCCAGCAGGCGGCGCAGCAAGGTGCGCTGATTGCGCAACCGGGCGTCAACGATGATGCGGGCCAGTTCGAGGCGTGCCCCGTCATCAAGCGCCAGCCGCGCCTGCTCAAGATGCCGCGAAGCGCGGGGCGCCAGGGTGTCGCTTGCCCATCCCAGCGTTTCACCATGGCCATTGACAAAGGCCAGCGGCGTATTCGTGGCCAGCGCATGGCGCAGCGCTTCATTGCTGACGCTGACATGCGGGCCGATATCGATACGGTCAACCTGCTGATGCGGAATGGCGATGAGCTCCCGCCACTCATATTCCTCGGAAGGCCCGCCATGTCCCTGTTCAACCGAAAACGCCTGGTTGCGCACGTTGAGCCGCCGGCCACGTTCGAGGACATACAGGTTCCGCAAGCCCGGCGAATAGCCCAGCGCCTCCCTGCGCGCTTCCTCCATGGCCTCGGCCCTTGCATCCGCCCGCGCCCTGGCGTCTTTTCTGGCGATCTCCCGCATGATCTTTTCAATATTGCCCAGGTCGGCTTTTTCCGGCGAGGTTTTCATCACCATCGAGCGCACGAAAAGATGGCCGAGAAACCTGAATCCACGCTCGAAATCAACAATCCGGCTCTTGTCCCGGTTGAGCTTGAGCCCGTGCTCCTTCAGCAGCATCGCCACCTTGTTCATCGCCCCTTCCGCTCCCGCCCGCGACCGGCACAGGACAACGAAATCATCGGCAAAACGCACAAGCCGCATTCCCCGGCCATAAAGCGCCTCGTCAAGCCGGTCCAGGTAAAGGTTGGCGAGCAGCGGCGACAGGGGCGAGCCCTGCGCAATGCCGCGTCCATCCGGCTCGGCATGGGTCAGCCATTGCCTCACCAGTTCGCTCAACGGCCCGCCACTGACCGATTCTTCCCACCTTTCCATCAGCCGGTCATGCGCAATGGTGTCGAAATAGTTTTCGATATCGGCGTCCACCACCCAGTCATATCCCTGCGCCCGGGCCGTCGATATTTGCGCAACGGCCTGTTTTACCGAACGCTCGGGGCGATAACCGAAGCTGGCCGGTTCAAACTCCGCATCAAGCAGCGGAGTCAGAACCAGCGCCGCCGAACATTGCACGATGCGATCGGCAACGCAGGGAATGGCAAGCGTTCGCATCCCCTTTCCCGACCGCTTGGGGATCTGCACCCGGCGCAGCGGCCCCGGCCTGTATCCCCCTTCGCGCAACTGATGCCGCAGCCGGGAAATCCGGGGCCAGGCGTCCCTGGCAAACTGGTGAACCGTGATATTGTCGCCCCCAGCCGCCCCGGCATTTTTCCATACCCGCGCCCAGCCTGCCTCAAGTTGCCTGCGCGAGATGATTGTTCTGAACAAATCACCCCCGTCCAGCAGCGGATCACGCGGCCCATGCGTGAAAGGCCTTTTCATCGAAGCAGCCATGTTCACATATCCTTGTCTTGCTGGTTATCCGGCAAATTGCCCCCACCTTTGCGGGCAAAAGATGCTTTTTGCCTTGCAAATTGATTAACCATATGTTAATCATGAAGATAATTCAAGCATGGCAGAAAGTGTTCCTGATATGTTCGCGTGTATAAGGTCGTATTTTCTTTTGCCTTTGAAATTATTCCTTCTGGACTTTTCAATACAATGTGTTATCAGGGGGTAGGTGCCCGGCACCTCCCAGCAACCGCTGGGATAGAAAC
>CAZHLV010000098.1:0-1657 GCA_964533415.1 uncultured Hyphomicrobiales bacterium | reverse complement strand
CTGTAAAAATATCAAGCTGATCATGCGCCTCACGCAGATCAGCAGTTGTAACGTCCTGGGCCTCAACCCCTTTAATCGTCTCCAGTTTTTCAGTCACATTTGCCAATTCAACGCGCAACCTGCCAGCCCTGAAGAGAATTTCACCTATTTCTTGATCAAGAGGGCTGATTTTGCGTCTGATTGCTGACAGATAATCTTCAAGTTTTTCCCGGGTTTCCTTTAGCTCCTCAAGCCTCCCTGGAAGATTATGCGGATGTCGGAAGCCATCCTACTTTTTAAGCCGTGTTTCAATATCGGACAAAAGCGCTAGTTTTCGGGTTTTGTGGCTATGCAGTTCAAGACAGAAATCACCCAATCCGGCGGCGCTCATCCTCCGGCGCACGACTTCCAACGCCGCCAGTTTTTCGGAAACAAAAAGAACACTTTTGCCTTTCGCAAGCATTGTTGCAATCAGGTTGGTGATGGTTTGGGATTTGCCTGTGCCAGGAGGCCCCTGGATAACCAGGTTCTGCCCCTTGAGAGCCGCGAAGAGCGCTTTAACCCGAGAGAATTTGGCAGCGTTTTGCGCCGTCAGTTCATCCCGGTGGGCAAGAACACAGGCCTTGCCGGTCATGACCGTGCGGGCAGGCCGGAACAGCTTGCGGAGATACTACGGCCATGCGCTGTAGCTTTGCTCGGAAACTTTGTAGAGAATGCTGATGAACTCGTCCGGATCATCGCCATCCAGGCAGATGCGGGCGCGAATAGCGCCGAGCCGGGTCTGATCCCATTTAACCCGTTTTGGCAGGTCGGCGGTAACGATGACCGGGCCATCGTCAAAATGAACCGTTCCAGTGTCCTTGCCATGGGATGCCCGCACATTCCGGGCGCGATTGCTATAGCGCTGTTCAAGCAACTCGTCGAAGAGACGCTTTATGGTTTTGGCGTCAAGAAGCAGGGTGTCGACTTCTTTTTGCATGGCGGCCAGATCTTCCACTGGAAGAAAAGCGAGCCTGGCAGGGTCCATGTTAAGAAGTTTGTTGATTTGAATGCCGCCCGGGATGTTCATGATGCGGTGCTCCCGGCTTCGGCGGTATCAGAGGCCAGTTCGGAATCGCTCTTGCGAAGTTGGGCTGTTTCAAAAGCCTCCACATCCTCCAGACGGTAAACCACACGGCCGCCCATCTTGATGAATGCGGGGCCGTATCCGGTTCTGCGCCAGCGCTCCAATGTACGGTGAGAGATGTTCCAGCGAACGGCCAGATCGATCTGGTTCAAGTGTTTGATTGCCATGTTTTGCGCCTTTCCGTGGTATAGTTTGTGTGTCATTAAATAAATCGGCTAACAGCAAAATAAACATATGTAAATAATAAAATAACGCCCGTAGTACTACAGAGAAAACAAAGTAAGTGCGGCGCGTTTGTACGTAGTAGCGCGTGCTATCACGGGGTTAACGGTGGGTATAACGTGGTTGTGCGTAGTGGAGCGGGGTGTTTTTGTGGAATCTGTGAGCAAATTTACTTGGTATGGCTTTTTGCGGAAATCGGATTGCTTGTTGCCATCAGCTGCTGATTCGCTTGTCTCTAGCCTTCAACATCCTTCAGACGATAAAGAACGCGCCCGCCAATCTTCAGAAAATCCGGACCCCGCCCCTCATAACGCCAGCGCTCCAGAGTGC
>CAZHLV010000097.1:0-5508 GCA_964533415.1 uncultured Hyphomicrobiales bacterium | reverse complement strand
CCTTTGGGCTTGTGAACCGAGCCACGCGGCAAATGCGGCGATTTCGGCAGCAGGTGGAATGAACCCTTGGGCTTGTGAACCGAGCCACGCGGCAAATGCGGCGAACGTCCGGCGCCGTGGAACGAGCCCTTGGGTAAATGGAAAGATCCTCTTGGCCGATGTGGTGATCTGGGCGGCATATGGAAAGAGCCAATGGGCAGGTGAACAGAACCGCTCGGCAGATGTGGCGGCATCACGCGTGTGGGAACACAAAACCAGTCATTACCGGGATTGGCATCCCCCGCCTGCCCACTCCCGGCAGCCCACAGCGCATCAAGAAGCACCTTGTCAATGGCCGAACCCGGAGCAAGACCAAGAGCCTGCCGGAAATTACGGATCGCGGCGCGTGTTGCCGCCCCCGGAACTCCGTTAATCGGCCCCGGGGAATAACCGAGCAGCGTAAGCCATCTTTGTACGGCAAGAACAACCCGCCTGCGATTCCCGCGCACCGGATTATTGACAGGCCGGTAAAAGGCAATGCAGTTCCTCAAGAAGCGCCCTCTGAACCCTGCCGGAATCGTGAAAGCGATATTCAGGGAAATTGACTGCCCCGGCAAAAGCGTAACAGATGGATTCGAGCAATACACGACACCGGCAAAATCAGCGCACAACCACGGATTCGATGCAGATGCAAATTGCGGTTCAAGCTGAAAATTCCGGTTTTTCCATTTTGCCGAGCCTTTAAGCCGGAATGCCCAATCCATATTGGCCGGATCATTTCCCACAGGATCAAAGATTCGCGCCCCCCCGTCACCACCGCTTTGCGGGAAGAAGACATCATTGACGCCAAGCGGGCCCTTCCAGACCCTTGATCCATTATTGGTGATAGTGATCGTGTAGTTGCAAATCCCGCCAATGACACAGTTTGCCGGCCCGGATTTATAAATCCCCAGATCATAGCCCGGTCCAGATCTCCCCTTCCCCGCCGGCTTGTAAATTTCAACATCGCCCGGATGGCTGGCATCATTTTGCAGCAAGGTTTGCGGCAAGACGGCCCCGGCTCCATCCACATTCATGTGAAGATCAATCAGGTACGAACGGGCCAGACCGCTCATCGGGGTCGCTGGCCCCGGATCAGGATAAGGCTGGTAAGCTGCTTGCGGAATCAACTCTGCCGGAGGCTCAAGGGCTTGCCCCTGCAATCCGCTGACCTCGCTGGCATCATCAAAAGCCCCGGTAGCCGGATTAAAGCATGGCCCTGATGGCGAACATAAAGAATCCCCCGTATTCCAGACAAATTCATCCCGCCGGGCAAGATCAATCCGCCCCCCCGGCCCATAAGCAAAACCAAAATCCACCCCGCCGCCGCCAGCAGCGCGTAAAAATGGCTGCCCCTGCCCCTTGCGTTCATCAAAGCCGATATCATAGCGCCCCGTACCTTGCCACACCCCCGCCGGATCACGCTCAAAGCGCAACACCCGCGACTCATTTGGCCAGGAAAACGCGCTCACAGCCCCCAGCCCGAGATTCCGCATGCCGCCACGTTCGGCCAGCAACATCACCCCGTGTTTTGAAAACGCAATATCGGATACCGGGTTCGAGCCCCCCGCCCGCAAGAAATCTTCATTAGTGGCAAAAAATCCCGGAACGGCAAATTCACGCCGGATATCAGCCCGGTTAAGAGCGCCGCCTGCCCCGATTCCAATAGACCAGATTGTATTGTTCTGGTCCTCACCCGCCGCCGCCCACGCCGGATTACCAAACCCTTGCGATCCCCAAACCGCATAGTAGAGCCGCCCGCCATTCACCCCCAGCCCCCAGATACGGCGGCGGAAATCCGCCACGTTCCAGCAACTCACCGTCTTGGAAAAAGCGCCTGAGGGACAATCATTGAACCGCGCCGTGCTGGCCGGATCAAAAGCCACCGGCTCCAGAGCTTGCCTGACGCCGCTGGCCGCATCCAGAAAACCGCCGCGCCCCTCCACACCATGGTCAAAACGCCCCAGTTCAGAACCGTCAACCACGCTAAGGCGGTGGATCATGCCGGTTTCCATATCCGAAACAAAAAGCTGCCGGTTCACCTTGTCAAAAGCAATATTGCCAAGCGCTGCTCCGCTATTGGGCCGTCCGTTCAGGGTGATGGTAGCAAAAAGCTCGGGCTTGTAATTATTCTGCCCGTTCAGCTTGTATACCGCACCGGGGCCACCATTGCCCCACATCCCCGGCATCCACCTTGCCCCGGCCCCCGGATGCAGGCCAAATGCAGAGGTCGCGGCAAGATAAATATTGGGCGGCGAGGCATCATCAAAGGCAATCCCGAAAACCTGCCCGATCTCCCCGGCGGTAACGCGGTGATGCTGCGGTTCGTTAATCCAGTGCGCTCCATTTGCCGCAAAGCCGGGATTGCGAATATCAACAACAGACCCCACCACGCCATTGACATCAATGCTCCCCGCACCAGCCCCGCCAACCACGCCGGAAAATCGCGTGACGAACGCCTCACCCGCCCGCAAACCCACACCTTGTGCAGATAAAGGAGCAAACGCGGAACTGGCGCTCAACGTACCAAGAGCAACAAGCAGCGCAACAAAGGATGAAGAAATTGACGTTGAACTGAACAGGCGCGGCGCCTGGGCAGAAAGAGTGAAGAAACGATGGGTATACCGGTTAACGGACATGGTTCGGCTCCTTTGTATCTCCCCGGAGCATAGCACGATTTCACAACCTTACTAAGTCCAAGAAGCAAAAGCCCACCGGTAACATCATCTTCATTTACAAGCCAAATCCGGCAAAACCATGGCAAGTCATAAATCTTTCCGTTATGCCAGTCTCTCCAAACATGGTTCCCGGCCGCAAGACAGGCAATTATTGATGCTGCACCGCTCATGCTGCTATATGCTGGCAAGCAAATGGCAAACTCTCGGGAACAGGACGGGTAATGGTTGATTTTTCACATGACGCAATCATTCTGGGCGGTGGCCCGGCCGGATTGACCAGCGCCATCTTGTTGGCCCGTGAAGGCTTCAACGTGATTTGCGCCGATCCATTTTTTAAACAGCTTCAATCCAACACCCCTCATGAAGACAACCGCACCATTGCCCTGCTGCAAGGCGCGATCCGCCTGCTTGAGCGAACTGGGATCTGGCCCCTGATGCAAGATGAAGCCACGGAACTCTGGACCATGCGGGTGGAAGACACAACAGGACGTTGGCCCAGGGCCCCGGACATGGATTTCAAGGCAAGGGAGCTTGGCGATGAACCCTTTGGCTACAACATTCCCATGCCGGTCATTACCGCCGCCTTGTGGAAAACCGCCCATGATTACAATACCTTGAAACTTTTCCCTGAATCAGCTTCTAAAGTTGAATCAAAGTCTCAAGCCGTTCATATAACGCTTGAAGATGGAAAGCACTGTAATGCGCCATTACTCATCGCCGCTGATGGGCGAAACTCAAGGGCGCGCAAGGCGGCAGGCATAAAAGTCAACCGCTGGGCTTATAATCAAACCGCTATTGCCCTGACCTTTTCCCACACCGCCCCCCATGAAAATGTCTCGGTCGAATTTCACCGCAAACCCGGCCCCTTCACCATTATCCCCATGCAAGGGAACCGCTCCGCCCTGGTCTGGGTTGAAACCCCGGCAGAAGCCAAACGGCTGCTCGGCCTTGATGATGCCAAACTCATTCAAATCATGGAAGACCACATGCATGGCAGGCTGGGCAAGATATCCGGTTTAAGCAAAAAAAACGCCTTTCCCGTTGCCGGTCTGACCGCCCGTGAATATGCCGCTAACCGGGTGGCTTTGGTGGGCGAATCAGCGCATGTCCTGCCTCCCATAGGGGCACAGGGGCTAAATCTTGGCTTGCGTGATGCCGCCCTGATTGCCGAACTGGCCGCACAGGCGCGCCGCTGGGGCGATGATCCGGGGGCAGCAGAGCTCATGGGTGAATACGACCGCAAGCGGCGTTTTGACATTTTCCCGCGCACCGCCGCCGTTGATGCACTCAATCGCTCCCTTCTCTTCGGCATCCCCCCCGTGCAAGGCTTGCGGGCCGCCGGTGTCACCTTGCTGAAAACCATCGCCCCCTTGCGCCAGGCCATCATGCAACAGGGGCTGGTGGAAGATAAAGACTTGCCGCAGATCATGCGCCGGGTTTAACTTTCCTGTTTTTTCAAGCCCGGAGCGCGAACCGGCAGCACACCGGCAGGTTTGCGAAACACCGGGGCAACCGGCACCGGCAAAGCAGCCATTTTTGCCCCGGCATGGTTCTGCACCTGATGCTCAAACAGCCCCCGTGCCTCAAAATGCTCATCCTTCATGGCCTCACCAAGCGTTTTAACAATAGTGCAGCAGCAATTTGCCGCCTCGAATTCTATCTCCCACTCCGCCGCGCTACGCAGCCCGATCCGCCGGGCAACCGCATTAACCAGATCATCATCTTCGCCGTCCCGTTCATCCAAGCCGATAATCGTGCAAAACGCATCCCAAAACTTGTCCTCAAGCGCCGCCACCGCCACCAGGCGCCCGCATTTTGCCCGGTAGAGATGATAACGCGGCGAACCGCCCGTCAGCAGCCCCTCGCCTGAAACCGGCCAGTTCCCCGACGCCTGCCCCTCCCCCCAGGCCCAGAAGGCAAAGGGGTAGAGATTCTCCGCCATGGCAATATCAAGATGAACACCGCGCCCCGTCAGATCACGTTGGCGCAGGGCCAACAGGATATTCACCACCGCCGGATAGCTTCCCCCCGCGATATCCGCCGCCAGAACCGGCGGGATCACCGGCGCCTCTTCAGGCCCGCAAGAAAGATCAAGCACCCCTGAATCGCCAATATAATTGAGATCATGTCCGGCGCGTTGCGCCTTGGGGCCATTTTGCCCATAGCCAGAAATCGAGCAATAAATCAGCTTCGGATTGATCGCCTGCACGGATTCATAATCCAGCCCGAGCCGTTTCATCACCCCCGGACGGAACTGCTCCAGTAAAATATCGGCCTCGCGAAGAAAAGCTTCAAGCCGCGCCCGGCCCTCCTTGCTCTTCAGATCAATCTCAAGCCCTTTCTTGCCACGGTTGAGCAGTGCAAAACAGGACGATTCCCCACCCCAGAATGGCGGGTAACGCCGCATTTCCTCGCCGCCGGGCCGCTCCAGCTTCAAAACCTCCGCCCCCGCTTCAGCAAGGATGAGACTGGCCAGGGGCCCCGGCAGCAATGTCGAAAAATCAACGACCTTGATTCCCTGAAGGGGCTGAACCAGCGTGTTCATTGAGGCCTCTTTCATGCCGCGGATCATTATTTACAATTTATAGTATTCAATTATGAAATCCGCGATGGCCGGGATATCATCGCGCTCGAATACCGGAAGCCTCTCTTCATCGAGCGGGTGATCCGTGGCTATCGCCACGATGGTATCATCCGCCGGAGACAGGTCATCGCGGGTAGAATTCACGCTGCGCAACTCGATTTTTGGGTGCGGCTCCTGCTTGTACCCTTCCACGATAACCAGATCGCATGGGCTGATCTTGGACAGCAC